>JAFVAS010000254.1 GCA_017480395.1 Oscillospiraceae bacterium
CCCCCGGCGCATCCTGAACGCCTTCCCCCAGATCAACTTCCAGCGCCACCCCAACGCCGACGCCCTGCTGCGGGAGCGCCTGAGCCGCCGGGAGGATTAAAGAAAACGCTGCCCTGTGAACTGACACAGGGCAGCGCTTCTTTTTCTCTCATTCTCTCATTCTGTGATGTCGATGTCCGGCTGGATCAGAATGGTGTAGCCGGGATAGAGGGCGGAAACCTCCCCCATCAGCTCGTGCAGCGCCTCCTCCTGCTCGCACTCAAAGCTGAACACCACGTCGAAGGTGATGATCTTCCGCTCCAGATCCACATAGAAGCCGTGGAACTGCATGGCGTAGTCGTGGGCCATCACCGCCTCCATCACAGCGCGGCGCATGGTGGCCGCCTCGTCGCTGCCGGTATTGACGGAGTAGAGGCCGATGCCGGTCAGAATCACCCCATGCCTGAGGTAGACCTCGGACTGGAGCCGCCGATCCAGGGCGTCAATGTCGGCGGCGGTCAGGGTGTCATCCACCTCCACATGGACAGAGCCATAATTCTTGTCCGGCCCGTAGTTGTAGAGGTAGAGGTCAAAGGCCCCGTGCACCTGGGGATCGGCGCAGACGGTGGCCTTGATGGCGGCGGCCAGCTCCCGGTCGGTGCGGCGGCCCAAGATCTCGTCCAGGGTCTCCCGCATCATCTCGATGCCCGACTTGATGATGAATCCGGCGATGACCACCCCCACAAAGGCCTCCAGGCTGATGCCGGTGAACTGGTAGAGCAGGGCGCAGGCCAGCACCGAGGCGGAGAGGATGGCGTCGGAGGAGGCGTCGGTGCCCGAGGCGATCAGGGAGCCGCTGTTGACCTTCTCCCCCACCCCCTTGACATAGCGCCCCAGCAGCACCTTGACCCCCACGGCGGCGGCGATGATGACCAGGGAGAGGACGGAGTAGTCCGGCTTCTCCGGGTGGATGATCTTCTGCACCGACTCCACCAGGGCGGTGATGCCGGCGTAGAGCACCAGGGCGGAGACGATCATGGCGGTCAGATACTCGATGCGGCCATAGCCCAGGGGGTGCTTCTTGTCCGGGGCCTTGGCCGCCAGCTTGGTGCCCACAATGGTGATGACGCTGGACAGGGCGTCGCTGAGGTTGTTCACCGCATCCAGCACCACCGCGATGGAGTTGGACAGCAGGCCCACCGCCGCCTTGAAGGCGGCCAGCAGCACATTGGCCGCGATGCCGATGATACTGGTGCGGATGATGGCTTTTTCTCTCGTTTGGGCGGCGTCCTGCATGGCCGCGCCGCGCTCGATCTGATCCATGACAAATCCTCCGATGCAATCAACTTTCATATTATGATTATGCACCATCTTCTAAAGAAAGTCAATTCAACCTCCCCGCTCTGTCCCCTCTGTCTATTGGAGTTTATTGTAGCAAAATCGTCACAAAAGAAAAGGATTTTATGTTTTCCCATCCCACCCCTTTTGCGGCACGGTTGCATTTTTTGCCAAGCCGTGCCATAATCAAGGGACAGAGATTCTTCCAAAGGAGGAAACCGGATTGAAACGCAAGATCATTCGCACCCGGGCAGAGCTGGAGGCGCGCATCGAGGCGTGGGGCTTTCTGCCCTTTTTCTCCAACAGCATCCCCGGCTTCTCCATCGAGGAGCTGGCCGACCCGTCCATCTGGTTCTCCGAGGAGACGGAGGGCGTCTGGGAGTGGAAGGGCCCCATCATCCAGTCCACCGGCTGCGCCTACGGCAAGTTCGCGGAGAAAAAGGCGGTGTTCATCAGCCGGGACTGGTTCCCCGACTTCGCCAACTATCGCCGGGACGGCTACGACTTTGACGCCCGATATGACGACGGGCTGGTTCCCTTCCGGGACAAGGCCCTCTATGACCTGGTGGAGGGGCACGGGCCCATCCTCTCCAAGGAGCTGAAAGCCCTGGGCAACTACCGCAAGGGGGGCAACGGCGGCTTTGACGGCATCATCACCCGGCTGCAGAGCCAATGCTATGTGCTCATCAGCGACTTCAAATACCAGCGGGACAAGCTGGGGCGGCCCTACGGCTGGGGCATCGCAGAATACGCCACGCCAGAGTGTGTTATGGAAAATCCCTTTACAGATCAGGTCTATCAACGCTCTCCGGAGGAATCCTATCAGCGCCTGCTGGAGCAGCTGCGCCGGGTCAACCCCACGGCGGAGGAGGCGGCCCTGCGCCGCTTCCTGGGCTGAGCCGTCATGTCCATGAGACAGGCCATCCTCCGGCCCGGACTGCTGTCCCTCCTGCTCGCCCTCCTGCTGCTCTCCGGCTGCGCGGTGCCAGAGACCGGGCAGACCGCCTCTGATCCGGCGGGAAGCGGCGCGGTCTCCGTTCTCGCCCCGGCGGAGGAGACCGAAGCGCCGGAACAGCCAGCGCCGCCCTCCGATCCCCAGCCGGAGCAGCCCCCGGCGGTCTTCTCCTTGGAGGATGCGCCGCCCTATTCCGGCGACCCCTGGACGGAGGTCAACGGCAATGTGCCCTTCTTCTCCGGGGAGGAGCAGACCACGGAGGAATTTGAGCGGTACAGCGAGCTGGACGCCCTGGGCCGCTGCGGCGCGGCCTATGCCAACATCTGCCCCGCCCTGATGCCCACCGAGGAGCGGGGCGAGATCGGCATGATCCGCCCCAGCGGATGGCATCTGGCGAAGTATGACTTTGTGGACGGCAAATACCTCTATAATCGCTGCCACCTCATCGCCTTTCAGCTCTCCGGGGAGAACGCCAATGAGCGCAACCTCATCACCGGCACCCGGTTCCTGAACATCAGGGGGATGCTCCCCTTTGAAAATCAGGTGGCCACCTATGTGCGGGAGACGGGAAACCACGTCCTCTACCGGGTGACGCCCCTCTTTTCCGGGGACGATCTTGTCGCCCGGGGCGTGCTGCTGGAGGGGCTCTCCGTGGAGGACGGCGGTGCGGGGATCTGCTTCTGCGCCTTTGCCTACAACGTCCAGCCCGGGGTGGTCATCGACTACGCCACCGGCGAGAGCTGGGAGGACACATCCCTTCCCTCCGACGCCGAAGCCGCCGAGGGGCAGAATCAGCCGGAGGCGGAATTCGAGGATTCCCCGTCAGAGCCCGAGGACAGCCCGGGGGATGTCGACGGGCCAACCTATATCCTCAACACCAACACCCATAAGATCCATCTCCCCAGCTGCCAGAGCGTCGGCGAGATGAAGGAGAAAAACAAGGCGGAGTTTTCCGGCGACCCCGCCGCCCTGCTGGAGCAGGGCTACACCCCCTGCCAACGCTGCCTGCCCCAGGGGCTGGGCGAAGGGGACGGGGAATAATCCGACTCCATTTAAAAATATTTCCTCTGCTTTAAGGGAGTTTTCAGCAACGGGATCTATACTGACCCCATCAACCGAACCAAACCGCAGAAATGCGCCCCCTTATTTCAGAAAGGAAGATGGATATGAAACGATTGCTCGCCGTCCTCTGCGCCGCCGCGCTGACCCTCTCCGTGGCCGCCTGCGGCGCGTCCAGCACGGATACCACCACCGACGACACCTCCACCGCGGTCAGCGTCGTCGAGGATCAGAGCCAGGAGAACAACACCCAGCAGCCGCCGGAGCGGCCCGACGGCGAGGGCCAGAAGTCCGACGAACAGCCCCCCGCACCCCCCGATGGCGAGGGCGGAGGCCCCGGCGAGATGGGCGATCCTCCCGGCGGCTTTGGCGGCGGCTCCACCGAGGTGGATCAGGGCAGCGCCGCGACGGAGATCACGGAGGATTCCACCGTCAGCGGCACCACCTACACCTCCACCGGCGACGACGAGAACGCCCTGCGGGTCACCGGCGCGACGGTCACCCTGGACGGCATCACCGTGGATAAGTCCGCCGGGGCCAGCTCCAACGCCGAGACCGGCGACTTCTACGGCATGAATGCCGCCCTGCTGGCCACCGACGGCGCCCAGGTCACCATCACCGACGCCACCATCACCTCCTCCACCCAGAACGGCAACGGCGTCTTCTCCTATGGCAGCGGCACCGTGGTCACTATCTCCGACTCCACCATCACCACCACCGCCGACAACTCCGGCGGCATCCAGACCACCGGCGGCGGCACCACCAATGCCACCAACCTGACCGTGGAGACCTCCGGCAGCTCCTCCGCCGCCATCCGCTCCGACCGGGGCGGCGGCACCGTCAACGTCAACGGCGGCACCTACACCTCCAACGGCTATAACTCCCCGGCGGTCTACTCCACCGCGGACATCACCGTGAGCGACGCCGTCCTCACCGCCAACAACTCTGAGGCCCTGGTCATCGAGGGCGAGAACGCCATCACCCTGATGGACTGCACCGTCTCCGGCAATATGAGCAGCGACAAGGGCTCCTCCTCTGACATCAACGTCCACAACATCATGATCTACCAGTCCATGTCCGGCGACGCGAAGGACGGCACCTCCAGCCTGTCCGTCACCGGCGGCAGCATCACGGGCAACAACGGCGACATGATCTACGTCACCAACACCGCCTGCACCATCGAGCTGACCGGCGTGACGCTGGTCAACAACGGCGGGGGCAACCTGCTCACCGTCTCCGGCAACGACGCCAGCCACGGCTGGGGCACCGCCGGGGCCAACGGCGGCGACGTGACCTTCACCGCCAGCGCCCAGACCCTGGAGGGGGCCATCGTGGTGGACAGCATCTCCACCCTCGCCCTGACCCTCCGGGACGGCAGCAGCTTCACCGGCACCATCAACATTGTGGACAACGCCGAGGACGGCGCCGCCGTGGACAACAACGCGGCGGTCACCATTGAGGCCGGCTCCACCTGGACCCTGACGGACAACTGCACCATCACCAGCCTCGACAACCAGGGCACCATCGTCTTCAACGGCTACACCATCACCCTGGCCGACGGCACGGTGCTGAGCGACTGAAGCCCGACTGAATCGAACAAATACGGACGCCGGATCACGGATGATCCGGCGTCCGATTTTTGCGGCGGGACGGTGTCCAGCGTGATTATTTCCCCGCGAACGGCGCAAGCTATCGGGAAAGAAGGTGTGATCCCATGAACGAAGATCGATACGCGCAGTTTCGGGCCTGTCTGAACGACTTCTGCCGCCGCCCGGAGCTGATGGTGCTGCGCACCAACCCCCAGCACAGGGGCAACATCACCTATCAGCACAGCCGGAATGTGGCCATCTACGCCTTTTACCTGGCCGAAAGATGGCATTGGAGGGTGGACATCCCCAGCCTGGTGCGGGGGGCGATGCTCCACGACTTCTACCTCTACGACGCCCGGGCGGCGGGACACGGGGGCCTGAAGCATGCGATGCAGCACCCCCGGCTGGCCCTCCGGCAGGCGCAGCCCCATTTCGTCCTGAACCCGGTGGAGCGCAACATCAGCCTGAGCCACTAGTGGCCCACCCCCGGCGCGGCCACACCCCGCTGCAGGGAGGCGCTGCTGGTGTGCCTGGCGGACAAATACTGCGCCCACCAGGAGCTCCGGCGAGGCCGAAAACGGATGGAGACCCCGAAAAAATGAAACGGCATCGAACCGTGTGAGCCCTCGCGCCGGAATGCAGTCCGGCGCGATTTTTTTGC
>JAFVAS010000025.1 GCA_017480395.1 Oscillospiraceae bacterium
ATCCCTGACGCCGACGCGCCGGAGACCCCGGAGGAGCCCTGATTGAGACTAAAACAGGCCCGCAATGCAAGACGCATTGCGGGCCTGTTCTTTCGGTCAGATCGCCGCAGCCCAGCCGACATAGCAGCCGCCCGACGGCAGCACCAGGACGCCACCGGTGTCTCCGCGCCGCTGCACCAGGATACACTTCCAAACCACGCCTATTTCGCATTGCGCGCAGGTGTCCTGAAGAAACGGACGATCCGCCAACAGGTCGGTGATGAAATTTTCATAATCCATCTTCCCCAGCCGAACAAGGGCAACCACCTCATAGGGATGCTCCTGCTCCGCCGGGTGCGGGCCGATCAAATCCTCCCATCGGCGGGGACGCTTCACAAACCATGCCTGTCCGGTTCTGCTCATATTGCCAGTCCCTCCTGTGGCCTATGTTATTCTAAATTATATATTTGCTTACCAATTAAGTCAAGTGCTTACTAATACGCGCAAGAATACGCCAACTAAAACAGTATAATAGCTGTAATAGGAAGGCAGGTGCGCTTTGTGAGCAAGGAAGTATCCTTCAAAAACCGAGACCGTTTTTTCCAGCTCGGCATAACCATTGCCACCCTGCGGAAGCTGAGAGGTCTGTCCCAGGAAAAGCTGGCGGAGAAGGCGAACATCAGCCGATCCCTGCTCAGCGCAATCGAAGCCCCCAATCTGGCGCACAGTTTTTCGCTTGAAGTGTTTTTCGACCTTGCCGACGCGCTGGAGGTTGACCCCGCCGCCCTGCTGAACGCCTCCGCATTTCCCGATTCCCTGTTGAAGGGGAAATCCGGCAATCAGCAGGGTTAAGAGGAAAACACCATGGATGTACAGCAAAACGATGAGCAAGGAAACCCGGCGATTCGGAGGGCTCCGGCGAAGAGCGCAAAACCCGTGAACAAAAGCGAACCCCGCCCGCGAAAAATTTTCGCAGGCGGGGATTTTGCATTCAACGCATGATTAAAGTTTTGTATGATTAAAGTTTGATGAAAAATGGGATTGTTCCCTTGACCGAAATTCCGGGGCGGGGTATGATATTGCCAGAACGAAACAGCGAGGGCGAGGCACCCGGCGGGAATCACACCTTGCCATACATAAACAGGTCGCATTTGAGCATACCATTATATAGTTTGCGCTTTTTGACCGCCCGGATGCCCAGGCAGTCCTCGAACTCGGTGTGGCTGGAGAGAATGCTGACCCGCCAGGTCGGGGGCAGCCTCCGCACCACCCGGCCAAACTGCCGGTAGAGGTCGCCGGCCTCCTGCTTTTCCAGCAGGCGCTCCCCATAGGGCGGATTGGTGACCAGCCGGCCATAGTCCCCCTGGGCACGGAAGTCCATGGCGTTGGATACGTCAAAGCGCACCGTGTCCTCCACCTCCGCCTTGACGGCGTTGCTCCGGGCGATCTCCACCGCCTGGGGATCGAGGTCGCCGCCCCAGATGTCGTAGACCTTGCCGCGAAACTCCAGATCCAGCGCCTCCTCCACCGCGTCCAGCCAGATTTTTTCGTCCAGCACGTCCCAGCGCTGGGCGGCGAACCGGCGGTTCAGGCCGGGGGCCCGGTTCTTGGCGATCAGCGCCGCCTCGATGGGGATGGTTCCGCTGCCGCAGAAGGGATCCCGGAAGGGGTCCAGCCCCTTGTAGCGGGAGAGCAGCACCATGGCCGCCGCCAGGGTCTCCCGCAGGGGGGCCTCCACCCCGACGGCCCGGTAGCCCCGCTTATACAGCCCCTCGCCGGAGGTATCCAGGCCGACGGTGACCCGATCCTTGTAGATGGAGAACTGGATCTGGGTGCGGTGGCCCGTCTCCGGGAACCACTCGATGCCGTACTGCTCCGTCAGATGCTGGGACACCGCCTTTTTGACGATGGACTGGCAGGCGGGGACGGAGTGGAGCTGGGACGAGATGGAGTAGCCTTTCACCGGGAACTCCCCGTCCTGGGCGATCCAGTCCTCCCAGTCGATGGCCTTGACGCCCTGGAACAGCTCCTCAAAGCTGCGGGCCTCAAACTCCCCCAGCACCAGCACCACCCGGGCGCCGCAGCGCAGCCAGAGGTTGAGGCGGGGGATGTCCGCCTCCGTCCCGGCGCAGAACACCCGCCCGTTCTCGGCCCGGATGCCCTCCAGATGCAGGCGGCGCAGCTCGTCGGAGACCAGCTTCTCCAGCCCCATGAGGCAGGGGATCATAAAATTCAGTCTGCTCACGTAGAACCCACCTTCTGTGTGGAATACGTCCAGTATAGCGGATTTTGTCCGCAAGTGCAAGCGGCGCAGCGCGCCGCGCAAAAACCGTCATTCGATCGTCAAAGGAGGCGAGGCATATGTTTCCCATTCCACAACCGGTGATCTGGCTGATTGCGATCATCGCCTTTGCCATCATCGAGGGGGTCACCGCCACCGCGCTGGTGTCCATCTGGTTCTCGGTGGGTGCGCTGGGCGCGCTGATCACCTCCTTCATCACCCGGAATTTCTGGGTGCAGCTGGCGGTGTTCCTGATTATCAGCTGCGTGGTCTTTGCCCTGCTGCGGCCGCTGGTGAAGCGGCACCTGACCCCCAGGGTGGAGCACACCAACGCCCCCCGTCTGGTGGGCGAGGAGGCGGTGGTCACCGAGACCGTCGACAACCTGGCCGGACAGGGCCAGGCCAGCATCAAGGGCCAGATCTGGACCGCCCGGGGCGTGGACAACACCCCCCTGACCCCCGGAACCCGGGTCACCGTGGTGCGCATCGAGGGCGTGAAGCTCATCGTGCGCCCGGCGGAGAACGGGTGAGCCAAACCATGTCAAACCATCATCCAACCGATTTGATAAGGAGATGTCACTATGAAAAAGAAGCTCTATAAGTCCGGCACCAACCAGGTGCTGGCCGGTGTGTGCGGCGGCCTGGGGGACTACCTGGGCGTCGATCCCACCATCGTCCGGCTGTGCTGGGTGCTGTTCTGCGTGCTGGGCGGCAGCGGCGTGCTGGCCTATATCATCGCCGCCCTGATTATCCCCGACGAACCTGCCAACCCTGAGGACGTCTACTGACCGTCCGCCGTTTCCAAATCAGGAGGGATTTGTATGCTGTATGCGATCATTGCCGCCGTCGTGGTGGTGTTCCTGCTGCTGGTGCTCATCAAGAACGTGGTCATCGTCCGGCAGAGCCGGGCCTACGTCATCGAGCGCCTCGGCGCGTTCCAGGCCGTCTGGGGCGTGGGCATCCACTTTAAGATGCCCTTCGTCGAGCGGGTGGCCAAGGTGGTGTCCCTGAAGGAGCAGGTGGTGGATTTCGCCCCCCAGCCCGTCATCACCAAGGACAACGTCACGATGCAGATCGACACCGTGGTCTTCTTCGAGATCACCGACCCCAAGCTCTACACCTACGGCGTGGAGCACCCGATGCCCGCCATCGAGAACCTGACCGCCACCACCCTGCGTAACATCATCGGTGAGCTGGAGCTGGATCAGTCCCTGACCAGCCGCGACGTCATCAACACCAAGATGCGCGCCATCCTGGACGAGGCCACCGACCCCTGGGGCATCCGGGTCAACCGGGTGGAGCTGAAGAACATCATCCCGCCCAG
Organism: Oscillospiraceae bacterium; assembly: GCA_017480395.1. GTDB lineage: Bacteria > Bacillota > Clostridia > Oscillospirales > Oscillospiraceae > UMGS1766. Next base: position 3,585 of record JAFVAS010000025.1, read on the forward strand.
GGAGATCCAGGACGCCATGGAGCGCCAGATGAAGGCGGAGCGGGAGCGCCGCGAGACCCTGCTCCAGGCCGAGGGCCAGAAGCAGAGCAAGATTCTGGTGGCCGAGGGCGAGCGCCAGAGCGTCATCCTGAAGGCCCAGGCCGAGAAGGAGGCCAAGATCATGGCCGCCGAGGCCGAGGCTGCCGCCATTCTCAAGGTCAAGGAGGCCGAGGCGGAGGGCCTGCGCCTGCTGACCGCCGCCGCCCCCAGCGACGCGGTGCTGAAGCTGAAGAGCCTGGAGGCCTTTGCCGCCGCCGCCGACGGGAAGGCGACCAAGATCATCATCCCCAGCGAGATCCAGGGCATTGCCGGCCTCGCCGAGGGCGTGGTGGAGGCCGTCACCGCCGCCGACAAGAAGTGACCGAACAAGACCCGCTGATTCCCTTCGGAATCAGCGGGTCTTCAGATGTTGGAAAAAGGTCTGCAGCAGGTCTTTGCACTCCGCCTCCTTCACCCCGCCGTAGAGGGCGGGGTGGGTGTCAAAGGGCTCGTCGGTGAGGGAGAGCAGGCTGCCGCAGCACCCGGCCTTGGGGTCGAAGGCCCCGAACACCACCCGGCCCAGGCGGCTTTGCAGAATCGCGCCGGTGCACATGGGGCAGGGCTCCAGGGTGACGTAGAGGGTGCAGCCGGACAGCCGCCAGTCCCCCAGGGTCTGGCAGGCCTCCCGGATGGCCAGCACCTCCGCGTGGGCGGTGGCGTCCCGATCCGTCTCCCGCCGGTTGCAGCCCCGGCCGACGATGGCGCCGTCGCGGTCCCGCACCACCACGGCCCCCACCGGGATCTCCCCCAGTGCGGCGGCCTGCCGTGCCAGCGCCAGCGCCTCGGCCATATAATCCTCCCAATCCATGGGCATCATCTCCTTATTTCCATCATATCACACCCGCTCACCGCGGTCAAACCGGAAAAGGCTTGACGCGGCGGGGAAAACATGGTATAGTTCTCCCGTTGAAAGGCGAGGAAGGGGAGAAGTACCCCCGTCGTCCCGTGCAGAGAGCGGCCGGTTTGGTGCAAGGCCGCGGGGAGGACGCGGAGAAGGCGCCCCGGAGCCGCGGCGAGGAAATGCGCCGCCGGATGGCCCCGATAGCGGCCTTGAGTGTGCGTGCGCGGACAGCTGCGGGCGCAAATTCAGGTGGAACCACGGATTGTGTCAAATTCGCCCTGAATCCCCCCAAGGGATTCGGGGCGTTTATTTTTTGATTCGCGCGGCAGCCAGCCGCGAAGAGGAAAGGAATGGGTAAGATGAAAAACGAAGCAAAGACCATGGAGAAGATTGTGGCCCTGTGCAAGGGCAGGGGCTTCATCTTCGCGGGCAGCGAGATCTACGGCGGCCTGGCCAACACCTGGGACTACGGCCCCCTGGGCGTGGAGCTGAAGAACAACGTAAAGCGGGCCTGGTGGAAGAAGTTCGTGCAGGAGAACCCCTATAACGTGGGCCTGGACGCCGCCATCCTCATGAACCCCCAGACCTGGGTCGCCTCCGGCCATCTGGGCGGCTTCTCCGATCCGCTGATGGACTGCCGCGAGTGCCACGAGCGCTTCCGCGCCGACAAGATCATCGAGGACTGGTGCAAGGACGCCGGCTTCGAGCTGCCCCG
>JAFVAS010000255.1 GCA_017480395.1 Oscillospiraceae bacterium
ACCCCGGCCCAGTCCGCCTCCAGCGCGGCAGACGGCTCCGCCCCCGCCGGCAGCCAGGCGGCCCAGCCCGCCGTCGAGGAGGGTGAGCCCGTTTACGGCGGCACCCTGACCATGTACTATCATGAGTTCTACAACCTCTATCAGCCCGAGATCCCCATCAGCTATGGCTACGCCATGTGGCAGGAGGGCCTGTGGGCGGTGAGCTCCGACTATGTGGACGGCCTGGTCACCTATGAGGACATGGTGGGCCAGATCGCCGAATCCTGGGCCCCTGCGGATGACTACTCCTCTCTGACTGTCACCGTCCGGGACGACGTCCACTTCCAGACCAAGGACGGCCAGTATGACATCTACGGCGGCCGGAATGTCACCGCCGACGACGTCAAGTACACCTACGACCGCCTGCTGGGCATCGGCTCCGGCTGGGACACCCCGGTGGAGTGCGAGATGAACTGGTCCAACGAGCTGTACATGCTGGATTCCGTCGAGTCCGACGGCGACCGCACCGTCACCTTCCACTTCAACACCCAGTCCGAGGTTGCGCTGAGCACCTTTATGACCACCATCATCAATATCTGCGGCCCCGAGTGGGATGAGCTGACCGCGGATCAGCAGGCCGACTGGCACTATGCCAACGGCACCGGCCCCTTCATCCTCACCGATGTGAACGGCACCACCTCCATGACCTTTACCAAAAACGAGAACTACTATCAGTACGACGAGGACTATCCCGAGAACAAGCTGCCCTACCTGGACACCGTGGTGCTGCTGCACATCGACGATTCCTCCGATACCCTGGCCCAGTTCACCGCCCGCAAGCTGGACTGGATCGGCTCCACCTCCTCCGTCCTGAGCGCCTCTGAGATCGCCCAGCTGGCCGCCTCCATGCCGGAGGGCTCCTACACCGAGTACACCTACACCAGCGCCGCGCCGGCCTCCATCCAGCTGAAGAACAATCTGGAGCCCTTCAACAACAAGCTGGTTCGCATTGCCATGCAGAAGGCCATCAACACCGAGGAGGTCATGACCGCCTACTACGGCGACACCTCCGGCACCAATGTGATCCCCGGCGTCTGGGCGGCCAACCTGGCCGATTACTCCGCCGTCCCCAGCTGGTCCGACGAGCTGAAGGGGGAGTACACCTATGACCCGGAGGGGGCCAAGGAGCTGCTGACCCAGGCGGGCTATCCCAACGGCTTTGAGTTCACCATCACCCTGGCGCCCAACGCCGACACCAACCTCTATATCCTGGCCCAGTCCTATCTGAACGCGGTGGGGCTCACGATGAACATCGAGAATGCCACGGACATCATGGAGGCCATCTCCGTCTCCACCAATCGGGACAACCCCAGCGTCGTCTCCGGCACCCACGGCGGCAAGGCCAACTTCCCCATCATCAAGATGACCACCCTGGCCACCGGCGCCAACTACGGCTACTTTGCCGAGGACACCGAGGAGTATGCGGCCTACGCCGCCGCCGTGGAGAACTACTCCAACGCTGCCACCCTGGCCGACCAGAACGCCTATGCCCAGGAGATGGATCTGGTCTTCGCCCAGGCCCACTGGTCCATCGCCCTGTCCGGCATCAATCCTCTGTATGAGTTCGCCTCCTCCCGCATCCACGGCTACGACGGCCAGCGCATGGTCAACAACCAGACCCGGCGCTCCCTGGTCGCCCGCATGTGGGTTGAGGACTGATCAAACGCTGTTTCTTCTCCTTTCTTCCTTTGTTGGGTCCGGCGTAAGCCGGGCCCAACCTTTTCGCATCCTCCGTACCCTCTGGTTTGCGGGAAAGGGCTGCGGATGCGGCAGCCTTTTCCCATGAGCCGGGCGAAAAAACTGCCTGCGGCAGGTGCCGCAGGCAGTCAGGACGCAATGGCTGTTCAGATCCACTCGTTGTGGCCGATGGAGTAGGTGTTCTCATCGTCCAGGGTGTCATAGGGCTTGGGGGTCTCCCAGATCAGGTGCTGCACCGGCTGGTTCACGTCATACCGGTCGCTCAGGGGGCCGGGGTCAGTGACCTGGCAGGGGCAGCCTCTCCAGGTGGAGTAGTTGGGATCCGCCTCGTGCTTTTCGTAGAGATCCCGGGCAAAGTTCTCGGAATCAAAGAGCTGGGAGAACACGGGAACCACGTGCTCGTGGATGTATTTCCACTCGCCCTGGTGATAGATGAAGTCTGCGCCGTAGTACTCCCAGGAGGCCGCGCCGAAGTGGACGTAGTCCTCGGCCTTGGCCGGCTCCTTCGGGCCGGGGCCGGGAGGGGGGCCGCCGGGGCCTTCGCCCTGGGGATGGCCCAGCGCGGACATCATCACACCGGCGGTGATGGCCCAGCAGCGGCCGGAGTTGCCGTCGTTTGCCATCTCAATGCACAGCTCGGACAGGGCGTGCACGCCGGTGGCGCCGATGGAGCGGGGGTCGCCGCCCATGTAGGAGGGGAAGGCCTCGCCCAGCTCGAAGGTCTCCACGGCGGCCCGGGACTCCTCGTCGATGGTGTGGTTGTGATAGATCTGGCGGAAGCCCACCATGCGGCCGAAGTTGTGGCCCCAGGTGGCGTTCTGGCCCTTGAACCAGATCTTGTCAAACTCCTCCCGCTCATAGGCCACGCTGTGGACGTAGGCGTGATACACCTTTTTGCGCTCGATCTCCTGTACGCCGATGGCGTTATGCAGCCGCTCCTTGAAAGACAGGCTCATCAGTAATCCCTCCGTTCTCTCTCGTAATAGGGCATGCCCATGCAGCCCTCCGGGCCGTAGCTGTAATTGGGGTTGAAGGAATAATAGGGGTGGGGCATGTCCTGATACAGGTACTGCCAGCCGAAGAAGGGATCATAGACCGTCCGCTCCACGGTGGGGGTGCCCAGCTCGTCCCGGGTGTAGGAGTTGTTGGGGTCCACATGGCCCAGCAGCGGGCCGTTCTGGCCGGTGGTGCCGAACTCGTCCTTCCACATGGGATACTCGGCATAGTCCTTCCCGGCGGGGATGGCGTGGTCATTGGTGATGATCAGGTGCCAGATCTTCCACTCGCCCTTTTCCTTGAGCAGGTCGGCATAGACCAGGCCGAACATGAATCGGCAGTCGGCGGTGCCGTCGGGGTTGCCCACGGCCCGGACGCCCTGCACATAGCACATATACCGGGCGGTCTTGCCGTCCTCAGCGATGTAGAGCAGGGGGGAGTAGGCGGCGTTGTTGTTCAGAATGCCCCGGCCCAGGTTGAACTTGTTCAGCCCGATGGCCGGATCGGCGTCGCAGTAGGGCTTGAGCTGCTCATAGCGCAGCTCATTGAGCTGAACCACATAGTAGTTGGAGATGTCGTCCATGCCGGTATAGAAGCCGGTGTTGACGCCCAGGGAGGCGAAACGGCGGTTCTGAGGCAGTTTAACCCACAGATCGGTCAGCTCCTGACGCCGCAGATCGCCGGCGTAGCAGTAGAAGTGCTTGGCCATGACCTGCTTGACGTTTTCATAGTCCCACAGGCGCTCCACCAGCTCGTCGTCGGTAAAGAATTGTTTTGCCATGTGTCTGCCTCCTTCCTTACAGTCCATAGCTGAAGGTCTCAGCAAAGGTTTCATAGGGTACGGGATAGGCCGGAGGGGCATAGAAGGGACGGTTGGCCGAGTAGGTCTCGTAAACGGTCATCTTCACGTTGGGCTCCGGGAAGCGGAAGTCCGCCAGGGCCGCATAGGCCGGGTCGGCGGCAAAATCCGGCGTCTCCGTCCAGTCGTAGGCGGAGGGGGCGTCCAGATCCTGCACATACAGCAGATGCCAGACCTTCCACTGGTTGTCCTCCCAGACGAAGTCGGCGGCCACATAGGCCCGCTCCCAGTAGCTGACCTGGCCCGCCGGGGTCAGCTTGGTGTTCATCCCGTGGATGGTCCAGATGCCCTTGGCGGTGGCGTCGTCCGCGGCAATCTCGATCACCGGGGCCACCAGGCTCTTCATGTCCATGATGCCGGTGCCGTATACCTCATCCTCGGAGAGGGTTCCCAGCTTGTCGGGATACTTTTTCTGGATCAGGGCGCTCTCCAGCCGGGTTCTGTCCTCGATGCCCTTGTAGTAACGCTGGACGGCGTCGGCACCCTGATAGTAGCCCTGGTTGACGCCCAGGCAGACATCGGCGGCAGTGGACCAGTAGGTGTCATACATCTTGTTCTCACGGCGCAGCAGATAGTCCTCGGAGAAAAAGCGAACCATCAGGTTCTGGAGGGCACGCCGTTTTTCCCATTTGGTGAGCAGCTCCTCGGAGCTTAACTGTCGACTCACATAAATCGCTTCCTTTCATATTGGTGTGCATGACTGCTGATTCTATTTTACCAGCGGTACCACCGGGGAAACAGAAGCGGTTTCCGACCTGAGATGACCAATTTTCAACCTGTATTGGAGGTTTCCATGGAACAGCGTGATTTGGAACAGTTGCAAGCGGAATATCAGGCGCTGCAATACGATGCGGCGGTGCGCGGCCTGCTCCGGGGCAGTTCCCGGGAGGGGTTCGACGCCGACCGGTTTGCCCGGGAGACCGGGGTGCGCTTCATCGGCACCTGCTTCGTCGCCGCGGAGTTTGAAGATGACCCCCGCTATCCGGCGGCACCCCCGGCCGAGGACGGACGAACGCCGGTTGAGCGGTATCGGGAGCTGCGGGACATCGTGCTGAGTGTGCTGGGACGGGAGTGCCCGGCGGTGCTGTGCAACCAGAACGGGCGGATGTGCTGCATTCTGAACTGGCCTGACCGGGAGGCGGACTGGCACCGGAAGTTCACCGCCCTTGCTTCGGAGATGAACGCGGTGCTGCTGGAGCGACTGGGCTTCTGCTTCCAGTGTGTGGTCAGCCGCATGGTGTCCGGCATCGAGGGGCTGCCCCAGGCGGAGCGGGAGCTGGAGCAGGCCCGGGCGTATCGCAGGTTGATGGGGGGGCTGCCCGGAGAGCTGTTGTTCTACGATGGCATTCTACATGCCGATTCCGCCCAGCCGGCGGAGGAACACGATGAGGTGCGCAATCAGGCGTTCCTCCGGGCCCTGCTCCACGGCGACGTTGGGCGGAGCAAGGAGATTTTTCATGAGGTCATTGCGGAGAATTTTGTCACCCGCCGCCCGGCGGTGCAGTTTGTGCAGCTTCGGATGTTCTCCGTCATCGACTACTTTCTGAAAAGCCTCACCCGAGCGGCGGAGGAGCTGGGACTCCAGCGGGAGCTGGAGCGTTTGTATGCTCCGGCCAGACTGATGCAGGCACAGTCGGTCATACAGATGGAGGAGATTGCAGATGCGCTGCTTGATGAGCTGAGAGAATACATGGGAGGTCAGGAGCAGTTTTCGCCACTGGCCGTTCAGATCAGGGACTATATCCGGGAATCGTATGCCGACCCGGACTGTAACGTGAATCAGTTGTCGGAGCGGTTTGGCATCACACCCACCTATGCCACCCGGCTCTTCAAGCGGCAGTTCGGCATGGGAATCTCCGCCTGCATCCAGCGGAATCGGATCGAACAGGCCAAACGCCTTCTGGCGGGCGGGGCCACCGTCAAGGAGGCAGCGCAGCGTACCGGGTACAGCAGCGCAGCTACCTTCATCCGGGCCTATAAACGGCAGGAGGGACATACGCCGACCCAGACGGGATAAACTGGCGGACAAGCTGAATCTGGTGTATCATATCGATTGATGAGGTGATTTTTATGTTGTGGGGTTTGCCGATTTTCTTTGGATTGCTTGTGCTGTGTGCCGTTCTCTATGGGGTGATGCTGCTCCGGGAGCGCTTGGAGCCGGAGCGGAGTGTGACCTGCACGCTGGAGCTTCGGCGGCGGGAGTCCTTCTCAAACCGGGTCCTGGTGAGCAAGCGCGAAAAGGAAGCGTATTTTCAGATCTATCGAACGGATCAGGGCGCAGAAATTGTGCTTTCGGTTTCCAAAGCGGTATACAATGCTGTCCCAAAGGATATTATGGGTGTTCTGGTGCATCGGGGGACTCAGTTTGTCTCCTTTACGATTGATGGGCAGACCATTACGGTTCTGGATGCAGAACGATGGCAGGCCGTGAAGGATCGTCAACCGTAGCGATATATGTGAGATGCAGCCATTCTGATGCCGATCCGAATCGATGACCATTTCTTTGATTTATGCAGTGCAGATTTTGGCCCGCAGCGTTTTTCGGGCACCGCAAGAGGGGATTCCTTCTGCCCCTGCCACGCACAGTCCCGGAATCCTTGGATTCCGGGACTTTTTGCAACATTTCCGTCTGGTACGGCATCATAATAGCATCGTGACATAAAAGGCCCTGGTCGATCTCGTACTTGTTGCCGACCCAGTCGATGGCCTGCATGGGACACTCGGAATAACAGTTTTGGCAGCCTACGCAGTTGTTTGTAATTTGAAACTTTAATGGAATCCCTCTTGACATTCAATGCAGAAAATGAATAAAATCCGCGATTCCCGCTTGATATTGGATTGATATAAGGATTAGATATACAGTAGTG
>JAFVAS010000256.1 GCA_017480395.1 Oscillospiraceae bacterium
CGCGGCGGAGGGCGTGAATGAGCCATGGTACGAGAACTATGTGCGGCTGTTCACCGACCCCTATATGCGCACGGCGCTGAAAAACACGCTGATCCTGACGCTGTGCACCATCGTGTTCCAGGTGGGCGTCGCCCTGATCCTGGCGCTGCTGGTGGACACCATCAAAAAGGGAGCCCAGTTCTTCCGGACGGTCTACTTCTTCCCTATCGTCATCTCGGCCACGGCCCTCGGCCTGATGTTCAACCTGATCTTCCTCTACAAGGGCGGCATGGTGAACCAGCTCCTGCTGAGCCTCGGCGTCCTGCCCAGCGAGACCATGTCCAATGGCAAGGTCATTGTGCAATGGCTGGACTGGAAGGATCAGGCCCATTTCCTCTTTACCATGCTCATGCCGGTCATGTGGCAGTATGTGGGCTTCTACTTCGTGATTATCGTGACGGGACTGAACAACATCTCCCAGGATCTCTATGAGGCCGCCGCCCTGGACGGCGCGGCGGGCTGGAAGCGGGTGCGCTACATCACCCTGCCCCTGCTGCGCAACGTGCTGTGCACCTGCCTGGTGCTGGCCATCACCGGCGCGCTGAAGGTCTTTGACCTGCCCTGGGTCATGTTTGGCGCGGGCATGCCGGAGAACCAGGGCTGGCTCACGGGAACCTACATGTACGACCAGACCTTCAACCGCATGAACGTGGACTACGGCTCCACCATCGCGGTGCTGATCGTGGTGCTGGGCGTGATCCTGTCCAACGTGGCAAACCGGGTGTTCCGGCCCTCGGACGATCTGTAAGGAGGGAAAACGATGAAACGAGCCAAAATTCCGGTCTCCCAGATCGTCACCTATGTGGTGCTGTCCCTCTGGGCGCTAACCACCATCTATCCCTTTATCTGGGTCATTCTCAACTCCTTCAAGAAGAAGGGCATGATCATCAGCGACTCCTTCTCCCTCCCTCTGGGCGACGCCTTCACCTGGGAGAACTATATCACCGCATGGCAGCGCTCCGACTTCAAGAACGCCTATCTCAACAGCTTTATCATCTCCGGCACCGTCACCGTGTTCGTGGTGATCCTGGCGGGGCTGGCCGCCTACGGCCTGGTCCGCTACCGCTTCTGGGGCCGGAACCTGCTTTACAGCCTGATCATGGCGGGCATGATGTTCCCGGTGTTCTCCACCATCATCCCCGTGTTCCGGCTGGAGGCGCTGATGGGCATCGCCGGCACCGGCAACCGCTGGCTGAGCCTGCTGGCGGTCATCCTGCCCCAGATCGCGGGCAACCTGTGCTTTGCCATCATCATCCTGATGGGCTTTATCCAGTCCGTCCCCATCGAGCTGGAGGAGAGCGCCTATCTGGACGGCTGCAATGTGTTTGAGATCTATTTCCACATCATCATTCCCTCCGCCAAGTCCTCCTTCGCCACGGTCGCCATCTTCGCGTTCCTGTGGAGATATAACGATCTGTTCACCCAGTCCTTCTTCCTGCGGTATCCCCAGGAGCGGGCCATCACCGGCCTGCTCAACGAGATCAGCTCCCAGGCCGGCGTGAACTACGGTCTGATGGCCTCCTCCGTGGTGCTGGTGGTCATCCCGGTGCTGATCGTGTATGTGTGCCTGCAAAAGCATATCATCAAGGGCCTGACCGCCGGAGCGATCAAGGGCTGAGGGCGGAACGTGCAATTCTGATTTCATGGGGGTAATGGCAAGTGTATCGTGTGGTTCTGATTGACGATGAGCGCCTGATTGTGGAGGGCCTCACCAAGGTGGTCAAGTGGGCGGACTACAACTGCTCCGTCGTAGCCACCGCCGGAGACGCCGCCAGCGGGGCGGAGGCCATCCGGCAATGGCAACCCCATATTCTGTTCACCGACATCCGTATGCCCGGACAGGACGGCCTCACCATGCTGGCGGGCCTGCGCAGCGAATTCCCGGATATGCAGGTGGCGGTGCTCACCGGATACCGGGATTTCAGCTACGCGCAGGAGGCCATCCGCCTGGGCGTCACCCGCTTTCTGCTCAAGCCCTCCAAGATGGACGAGATCCACGAGGCCCTCTCCGCCATGACGGAGCGGCTGAACCGGGAGTCCCCCGGCGAGGACCAGGAGATGCAGGGCCAGCACGCCGGCAGCTTTATTGTCAATCAGGCCATGGCCTATATGGAAAAGCACTATGCGGAAAAGCTCACGCTGCAGGAGGTGGCCGACGCCTGTTATGTGTCCCAATGGCACCTCTCCAAGCTCCTCAACAAGCACAGGGAGATGAGCTTCTACGACATTCTGAACTCCATTCGGATCAAGGCGGCCAAGGAGCTGCTGGCCGTTCCCAAGCTGCGGATCGGCGACATCGGCGAGATGGTCGGCTATGCCGACCCGGCCCACTTCGCCCGGGTCTTCAAGAAGCTCACCGGTATGAGCGCCAACGAATACCGGAACAGCCTGTAAGCGGAGCAAGTCCGCCCGAAAGGAGCATCAGGGCATGTTATATCGAAATGCGTGGATTTTCACCGGCGAGAACGGCTTTCAACGGGGCAGCTTCCGCGTGGAGCAGGGCCGCTTTGCCGAGGTGCTCTCCCCCGCCGTCGGCGGGGCGGGGCTTGACCTGGACGGTGCCTATGTGATCCCCGGCCTGGTGGACATCCACACCCACGGGTGCGCCGGGGCGGATTTCTCCGACGGGGACGCCGCCGGTCTGCGCGCCATGGGGCGGTATTACGCCCGAAACGGCGTGACCTCCTTTGCCCCCACCTCCATGACCCTGCCCTACGAGACCCTGGCTGCGGCCTATGCCACCGCCGCCGACTATGTGTCCGCCCCGCCGAAGGATGGGGCGCGGCTTGCCGGCATCCACATGGAGGGCCCCTTCTTCTCCGAGGCGAAGAAGGGGGCGCAGAATCCCGCCTATCTGCGAGACCCGGATTTTGCCGCCTTTCGGGCCCTGTACGAGGGGTGCGGTGGCCTCATCGCCATCGCGGATGTGGCGGCGGAGCTGCCCGGGGCTGCGGCCTTCGCCCGGCAGGCGTCGGCGCTGTGCACCGTCTCCATCGCCCACACGGACGCCAGCTATGAGCAGGCCGCCGAGGTCTTTGCGTCGGGCGCCAGCCATCTGACCCACCTGTACAACGCCATGCCCGCCATCCACCACCGCAGGCCGGGCCCCATCGGCGCAGCCTCGGAGCGGGAGGACGTGGCGGCGGAGCTCATCTGCGACGGTCTGCACGTCCACGCCAGCGCGGTACGCATGGCCTTCAAGCTGTTTCCGGGCCGGATCTGCCTGATCTCCGACTCCCTGCGCTGCTGCGGGATGCCGGACGGCGAATACGAGCTGGGCGGACAGCCCGTCACCCTGCACGGCCGTCTGGCCACCCTGCACGACGGGACGATCGCCGGATCGGCCACCAATCTCTACGACTGCATGCTGACCGCCATCCGTTTCGGAATCCCCCCGGCGCAGGCCATTCTCTCCGCCACCCTCCTCCCCGCCCGGGAGGTCGGAAAATCGGCGGATATCGGCTCCATCGAGCCGGGAAAATACGCGGACTTCATCGTCTGCGACAAAACACTCACCAGAAAGGCCGTCTACATCGGCGGCGAACAGATACCTTCGGGAGACAAGAACTATGAAAATCATCAGAGCGCGGGACTATGATCACATGAGCCGCCAGGCGGCGAATATCATCTCCGCGCAGGTCATCATAAAGCCCGATTCCGTGCTGGGCCTCGCCACGGGCTCCAGCCCCATCGGAACTTACAAACAGCTCATCGCCTGGTATGAAAAGGGCGATATTGACTTCTCCGGCGTGCGCACCGTCAATCTGGACGAATATGTGGGGCTGGACGCCAACCATGTGCAGAGCTACGCCCACTTCATGCGCAGCAACCTTTTCGACCACATCAACCTCAGGCTGGAAAATACCAACATTCCCAGCGGGGTGGAGCCCGACGCGGAGACGGAATGCGCCCGGTATGACCGGGTCATCCGTGGCCTGGGGGGCATCGACCTCCAGCTTCTGGGCCTGGGGCCCAACGGTCACATCGGCTTCAACGAGCCGGACGACCACTTCTCCAAAACCACCCACAAGGTCGCCCTGACCGACGCCACGGTGAAGGCCAACACCCGCTTTTTCGACCGGGAGTCGGATGTCCCCCGCTATGCCTATACCATGGGCATTCAGGACATCATGCAGGCGGAGCGGGTGGTGATGGTGGTCTCCGGCGCGGGGAAGGCCGGCATCGTCCGGGAGGCATTCTTCGGGCCGGTCACCCCCCGGATCCCCGCCTCGATCCTGCAGATCCACAAGGATTTCACATTGGTGGCCGACGAGGAGGCCCTTTCCCAGATCGATTGAAACACGCCGGATCCGGCGAACAAGGAGGAAGCATTATGGCGACCGTTCAGCTGAAAAATATCAAGAAAATCTACCCCTATATCTCGGGGGAGACGAAAAAAAGACGCAAAAACAAGAAGGATGAGGACGCAGGGCCGATCAATCTGCAGATCACCGATCAGGGCGTTGTGGCGGTGCAGGAATTCAACCTGGACATCGCCGACCAGGAGTTCATCGTGCTGGTCGGCCCCTCCGGCTGCGGCAAGTCCACCACACTTCGGATGGTGGCCGGACTGGAGGAGATCTCGGAGGGAGACCTCTTCATCGACGGCAAGCGCATGAACGACGTGACGGCGAAGGATCGGGACATCGCCATGGTCTTCCAGAACTATGCGCTGTATCCCCACATGACCGTCTACGAGAATATGGCCTTCTCCCTGAAGCTCAACAAGGTGTCCAAGGACGAGATCGACCGGAAGGTGCGGGAGGCGGCGGAGATTCTGGACATCACCCAGTATCTCAACCGCAAGCCCAAGGCGTTGTCCGGCGGCCAGCGCCAGCGCGTCGCCATCGGCCGCGCCATGGTGCGCGACCCGAAGGTGTTCCTGATGGACGAGCCG
>JAFVAS010000257.1 GCA_017480395.1 Oscillospiraceae bacterium
GCTTCTGGGTGGAGATGCCCATCTCGCAGCCCAGGCCGAACTCCCCGCCGTCGGTGAACCGGGTGGAGGCGTTGACATACACCGCCGCGGAGTCCACCGCGCTGACGAATTTTTTTGCGCGCTCGTCGTCCCGGGTCAGGATGGCCTCACTGTGGCCGGTGGAGTGGCGGGCGATGTGGTCGATGGCCTCCTCCACGCTGTCCACCAGCTTGACGGCCAGCACATAGTCCAGAAACTCCGTGTCAAAGTCCCGCTCCCCCGCCGGTTTGCCGGGGATGAGCAGCGCCGCGTCCGGAGACAGCCGCAGCTCCACCGGGGTCTTGCCCGCCGCCTCCCGCTCCCGGGTCAGCCGGGCCTGGAGCCTGGGCAGAAAGGCCGGGGCCACCGCACGGTGCACCAGGCAGACTTCCTCCGCGTTGCAGACGGAGGGGCGGCTGGCCTTGGCGTTTTCTATTATGTCAACCGCCATATCCACATCGGCGCTCTCGTCCACATAGATGTGGCAGATGCCGGTGCCGGTCTGGATGCAGGGGACGGTGGCGTTCTCCACGCAGGAGCGGATCAGGCCCGCCCCGCCCCGGGGGATCAGCAGATCCACATAGCCCACGGCGGTCATCAGGGCGGTGGCGCTGGCGCGGGTGGTGTCCTCCACCAGGTTGACGAAGGTCTCCGGCAGGCCGCAGCCCCGCAGCCCCGCCTGGAGGGCGTCCACGATGGCCCGGGCGGAGCGATAGGCCTCCTTGCCCCCCCGCAGCACGCAGACGTTGCCCGACTTGAGGGCCAGGGCGGCGGCGTCGGAGGTGACGTTGGGGCGGCTCTCATAGATGATGGCCACCACCCCCATGGGGGACAGGGTCTTGTCGATCACCAGGCCGTTGGGCCGCTCCACCCGGCGCACCACCTTCCCCACCGGGTCGGGCAGGTCGGCCACCTGGCGGATGCCCTCGGCCATGCCGACAATGCGATCCGCAGAGAGGGCCAGGCGATCCAGCATCACGTCGGACATGGTGCCCCGGGCGGCCTCCAGATCGGCGGCGTTGGCGGCCAGAATGGCCGGTGTCTCATCCAGCAGCGCCTGGGCCATGGCCCGCAGCGCCGCGTCCTTTTTTGCGCTGTCCAGGGCGGCCAGCGCGGGTCTTGCCGCCTTGGCGGCGATCAGAAGCTCCTGTGTTGTCATGCTCTGTTCCTCCCCAGAAAACGGGTTCCGACGTCCCTGCCGTCCACGATGTCATAGAGGTTCTCCGGCCGTCGGCCGTTGGCGATGACCATGGTCACGCCGCTCTGAGTGGCGATCTCCGCCGCCCGGAGCTTGGTCACCATGCCGCCGGTGGCCAGCTCAGAGCCCTTGTCCCCGGCCAGCGCCCAGATCTCCGGCGTCAGCTCCCACACCACGGGGATCACCCGGGCCTCCGGGTCGGCCTTGGGATTGGCGGTGTAGAGGCCGTCAATGTCACTGAGCACCACCAGCAGGTCGGCCCTCACGCTGGCGGCGACGATGGCCCCCAGGGTGTCGTTGTCCCCCACGGCGATCTCCTGGGTGGCGATGGTGTCGTTCTCGTTGATGACGGGCAGCGCCCCCAGCTCCAGCAGGCGGAAGACGGTGTTTTCAAAATTGTGCTTGCGGTCCTCGTGCTCCAGGTCGTCCCCGGTCAGCAGGATCTGGGCCACCACATGGTTGTACTCCCCGAACAGCTTGTCATAGACGTACATCAGCTCGCACTGGCCGACGGCGGCGGCGGCCTGCTTGGTGGGCATATCGGCAGGGCGGTTGTTGAGGGACAGCTTCCCCACCCCCATGCCGATGGCCCCGGAGGACACCAGCACCACCTGGTGCCCGGCGTTCTTCAGGTCGCTCAGGGCCTTGCACAGCTTTTCCACCTGTCGGATGTTGAGCCGTCCGGTGCCGTGGGCCAGGGTGGAGGTGCCCACTTTCACTACAATTCGCATGGTATTCTGTTTCCTTTTCGTATTTTGTCTCTACTTATTTGCCCAGCTCCTTCGTCCTCTCATAGGCGGCGATGACCGCCTCCTGGACGCAGGATCGGAAGCCGCCCTTTTCCAGCGCCCGGACGCCCTGGATGGTGGAGCCCCCAGGGGAGCACACCGCGTCCTTCAGCGCGCCGGGATGCTGCCCGCTCTCCAGCACCAGCCTTGCCGCCCCCACCAGGGTCTGGGCGGCGTAGAGCTGGGCCTTGTCCCGGGGCAGGCCGCAGGCGACGGCCCCGTCGGCCAGGGCCTCGATGAAGGGGTAGACAAAGGCCGGGCCGCAGCCGGAGACGGCGCTGCCCGCGTCGATGAGGGCTTCGGGCAGAAAATCGAACCGGCCCGCCGCGCCCATCACCTCGGTGAAGGATTTCAGTTCCTCATCCGTGACCCCCTCGGCGCAGGTGAGAATCATCCCCTCCCCGATGGCGGCGGGGGTGTTGGGCATGATGCGGATGACGGGGAAATCCCCCTCCGCCAGGGCCCGGATGCGCGCAATGGGCACCCCGGCGGCCATGCTGACCAGAATAAACCGATCCTGCCGGGCGGCGCGGGCCCGGAGGATGGGGGCGATCTCCTGGAGCACCTCCCCCATGATCTGGGGCTTGACCCCCAGGAACAGCAGGTCATAGCTGCGGGCGGCGCTCTCGTTGCCGCCGCACTCCACCCCCAGCTCCTGGGCCAGCGCCTCGGCCTTGGCGGGCGTGCGGTTGGTGAGCATCAGGTTCGTTGTCCGCTTCGCAGCGGCCCGGGCCAGGGCGGAGCCCATGTTGCCGCAGCCCAGAAAGGCGATCTTCCGGAAGTCCATCTCTGTGTCTCCTTCTTTAACAATGTAATGCAATGAGCTAATGATAATTCCAATTGCGGGTCAATGTCAAGGAATCGATTCCGGTTTTTTGCCCAAATTTGCGCTTTTCAGAGAATTTCCCGGTTTTCCCGCTTGACAATTGCGCTTTGAACAGGTAAAGTAAACAGGAATAAAAGCGTAGACGGAGACAGTAGCGCCTCAGACCGAACGCCAAAGCGAGCCGGGGCGGGTGAAAGCCCGGCGTCAGTAGGTGAGGCGGCGAAGATCACTCCCGAGCTGCAAGGCTGAACCGCGGCATGTGCCCCAGTAAGCCAGGCCGGCTTTTCCCCGTTATAGGAAACGCGTATGTTGGTATGTGTAACAGGTGGTACAACGTGTGCTTTTCGCACCCGCCCTTTTACCAGAGGGCGGGTGTTTTTTGTTGACATACCGGAATGACAGGAAGAGAGGTTTGAACCATGATGAACATGACCGAGATCCGCTGGCATGGCCGGGGCGGTCAGGGCGCCAAGACCGCCAGTCTCCTGCTGGCCGACGCCGCCTTTATGTCCGGCAAGTATGTCCAGTCCTTCCCCGAGTACGGGCCGGAGCGCTCCGGCGCCCCCATCACCGCCTATAACCGCATCTCCGACGAGCGGTGCACCATCCACTCCAATATCTATGCGCCGGATTTTGTCGTGGTGGTGGACGAGACGCTGCTGGAGAGCGTGGACGTCACCGCCGGCCTCAAGCCGGAGGGCGCCATCGTCATCAATTCCGAGCGCAGCGCCTCCGAGCTGCGCCCCCTGCTGCGGGGCTATCCCGGCCAGGTGTTCACCATAGACGCCGGAGCCATCTCCCGCAAGCACCTGGGGGCCTACTTCCCCAACACCCCCATGCTGGCCGCCATCGTCGCCGTCAGCGGATGCGTCGATCGGGAGGATTTCCTCCGGGATATGGAGAGCTCCTACCGCCATAAATTCGCCAAGAAGCCCCAGGTCGTCCAGGGCAATCTGGACTGCCTGGCCGAGGCCATGAAGGAGGTCAAAGAGTAATGAGCAAAAAGGCCGCTGAGATCAACGAGCAGATCCCCTGGCAGGAGATGACCACCGGGTGCGAGATCTATGAGGGCGGCACCTCCCGCCTGACCATGACCGGCGAGTGGCGCTCCAAGATCCCCCTGTGGGATCCCGCCAAGTGCAAGCAGTGTCTGCTGTGCACCCCCTTCTGCCCCGACTCCTCCATCCCGGTGAGCGCGGGCAGACGCACCGACTTTGACTATGACCACTGCAAGGGCTGCGGCATCTGTTACAAGGTCTGTCCCTTCGGGGCCATCGACTGGAAGGAGGTACATTGATATGAGCATCCGGGACCGCCTGTCCGGCAACGAGGCCATCGCCACCGCCATGCGCCAGATCAATCCGGACGTCTTCGCCATGTTCCCCATCACCCCCTCCACCGAGATCCCCCAGTATTTCGCCCAGTATGTGGCCGACGGCAAGGTGGACACCGAGTTCATCTGCGTGGAGAGCGAGCACTCCTCCCTCTCCGCCTGCATCGGCGCCGAGGCCGCCGGCTGCCGCGCCATCACCGCCACCTCCTCCGCCGGTCTGTCCTTTATGAACGAGGTGCTCTATGTCGCCGCCTCCTCCCGCCTGCCCATCGTGCTGGCGGTGGCCTGCCGCGCCCTGACCGGCCCCATCAACATCAACCACGACTACTCCGACTCCATGGCCGAGCGGGACTCCGGCTTCATCCAGATCTACGCCGAGAACAACCAGGAGGCCTATGACAACTACCTCCAGGCCCACCGCATCGGCGAGACCCCCGACGTCCGTCTGCCGGTGATGATCTGCGAGGACGGCTTCATCACCTCCCACGCCCTGGAGAACATCGAGCTGGAGCGGGACGAGGACGTGCGCGCCTTCGTGGGCGAGTATCACCCGGAGCACTACCTGCTCAAGTCCGAGAACCCCCTGGCCGTCGGCCCCTACGGCACCTCCCCCTACTACATGGAGGCCCGGGTGGCCCAGGCCGAGGCCATGAAGAACGCCAAGCGCGCCATCCTGGAGGTGGCCGCCGATTTTGAGCGCACCTTCGGCCGGAAATACGGCCTCTTTGAGGAATACCGCATGGAGGACGCCGAGATTGCCCTGGTGCTGATGGGCTCCTCCGCCGGCACCGCCAAGGCCGCCGTGGACGAGCTGCGGGAGCAGGGCGTCCAGGCGGGGCTGATCAAAATCCGCGTCTTCCGGCCCTTCCCCGCCGAGGAGCTGGCCGAGGCCCTGAAACACTGCAAGGCGGTGGCGGTGCTGGACAAGAGCGAGGGCTTTTCCGCCTGCGGCGGCCCCCTCTTTGCCGAGACTGCGGCGGCCTGCATCAACCTGGATCGGCGGCCCAAGATGGTGGACATCGTATACGGCCTGGGCGGCCGGGATTTCACCGTGGACCAGGCCAAGCGGGTCTTCGCCCGGCTGGGCCGCATCGTCGAGACCGGCGAGATCGGCCCCGTCTACACCCATATGGGTCAGCGCGATCTGCGAGAGGAGGCGCAATAACCATGGCTTACAATCTGAAACAGGAAATGAGCAAGCCGGAGCGCTTCGCTCCGGGTCACCGCCTGTGCGCCGGGTGCGGCGCGGGCATCACCTGCCGCGCCATGATGCGCGCCGTGGAGCCGGGGGACAAGGCCGTCATCTGCAACGCCACCTCCTGCCTGGAGGTCTCCTCCTTCCAGTACCCCTACACCGCCTGGGAGGACTCCTACATCCACGCCGCCTTTGAGAACACCTCCGCCGTGGCGGCGGGGGTCGAGTCCGCCCTGCGGGTCATGCAGCGTCGGGGCAAGGTGCAGGGCAACTTCAAGATCCTGGCCATCGGCGGCGACGGCGGCACCTACGACATCGGCTTCCAGTCCCTGTCCGGCGCCCTGGAGCGGGGCCACGACTTCACCTATTTCTGCTACGACAACGAGGCCTACATGAACACCGGCACCCAGCGCTCCTCCGCCACCCCCCGGTTTGCCAGCGCCACCACCACCCCCGCCGGCGTGGAGAGCGTGGGCAAGAAGCAGAACCAGAAGGATCTGACCCAGATCGTGGTGGCCCACGGGTCGCCCTACGTCGCCCAGACCACCTTCCTGGGCAATTTCAAGGACTTCCACACCAAGGCCCACAAGGCCATCTACACCGAGGGCCCCACCTTTGTCATCGTACTCTGCCCCTGCCCCAGAGGCTGGCAGTATGACGCGGAGCTGCTGCCGGAGATCTGCCGCCTGGCGGTGGACACCTGCATCTGGCCCCTCTACGAGGTGGAGAACGGCGAGTATCACCTGACCTATATGCCGAAGAAGAAGCTCCCGGTGGAGGAGTTCATGCGCCTGCAGGGCCGCTTCCGCCACTGCTTCAAGCCCGGCAACGAGTGGACCATCGAGGCCGCCCAGCAGTATGTCGACCAGAAATGGGAAGAGCTGCTGGCAAAATGCAAATAACCCTTCAGAAAAAACACGACGCCCCCGGCCAACCAAAGGCCAGGGGCGTTGCTGTCTCTAGTTCAAATTCAGTCGTTCCAGCCGCTTCACCAGCACGCCGCCGATGACGCCGATCACCGCGCCGGAGGCCAGGCCCGTCAGCCACAGCACCAGCAGATACCAGGCCAGCGACTTTGTCTCCAGCAGCACCATAGCCGCCAGAATCTGTCCCACGTTGTGGGCCACACCCCCGGCAATGCTGACGGTGATCAGGTGGAATTTTCCCGTCTGCTTCAGGAGGATCATCACCAGACCGCTGAGCAGTCCCCCCGCCAGGCTGTAAGCCAGGCTCATCCCGTTGCCGAAGAGCACCGACACCAGGAAGATGCGCAGCAGGTTGATGACCAGCGCGCTCTTCCAGTCCATCAGATACAGGGCGGTCAGCACCACGATGTTGGTCAGGCCCAGCTTCATCCCCGGCACGGCGAAAAAGGCGGGAATCTGGGCCTCCGCATAGCTCAGGATCAGCGCCAGGGCCACCAGCAGCCCATAGCGGGCCACGCGCCGGGCGCTCATGGCTTCCACCCCGCCACCACATCCGGGCCGTCGCCGCCGTCAGTCTCATCGATGATCTCCACCACGACCTTATGGGGCAGGCAGACCACCGACTGACCGCTCCGGGAGATACGGCCCATATTGACGCACAGGGCGTCGGGGCAGTCGGCCTCCTGAATCCAGGCCGCTCCGTCCTGGATCACCAGCAAGTTTGTGCCACCTAACCCATCGATCTGATAGGTCACCTCGCCGGACAGAGGGAAGGTATTGACCACCGCTCCGTCCACCCGCACCTGAACCGTTGCCCCGGCGTGGCTGCGCAGCAGCAGAACGGCGGCCAGCACCACCCCCACCA
>JAFVAS010000258.1 GCA_017480395.1 Oscillospiraceae bacterium
ACCGGTGCCGAGGTGGTCAAGACCCTGATGAAGAACGGCTTTATGGCCTCCCTCTCCGACGTCATCGATTTCGACACCGCCGCCCTCATCGCCGAGGAGCTGGGCTGCGTCGTCGAGCATGAGGTCATTGTCACCATCGAGGAGCGCCTGATCGACGACCACGAGGATAAGGAGGAGGAGCTGGTGAGCCGTCCCCCCGTTGTGGTGGTCATGGGCCACGTCGACCACGGCAAGACCAGCCTGCTGGACTATATCCGTCACTCCAACGTCGCCTCCGGCGAGGCCGGTGGCATCACCCAGGCCATCGGCGCCTATCAGGTCAAGGTGGGCGACAGCGTCATCACCTTCCTGGACACCCCCGGCCATGAGGCCTTCACCGCCATGCGGGCCCGGGGTGCCATGGTCACCGACCTGGCCATTCTGGTGGTCGCCGCCGACGACGGCATCATGCCCCAGACCATCGAGGCCATCAACCACGCCAAGATGGCGGAGATTCCCATCATCGTCGCCATCAACAAGATGGATAAGCCGGGGGCCAATCCCGACCGCATCATGCAGCAGCTGACCGAGTACGAGCTGGTGCCCGAGGAGTGGGGCGGCGACACCATCGTCTGCAAGATCTCCGCCAAGACCGGCGAGGGCGTTGACAACCTGCTGGACATGATGGTTCTGACCGCCGAGATGCGGGAGCTGAAGGCCAACCCCAACCGCTCCGCCAAGGGTGCCGTCATCGAGGCCCGGCTGGAGAAGGGGAGAGGCCCGGTGGCCACCCTGCTGGTGCAGAACGGCACCCTGAACCAGGGCGACATTCTGATTGCCGGTACCGCCGTGGGCCGCGTGCGCGCCATGACCGACTTCCGGGGCAAAAAGCTCAAGACCGCCGGCCCCTCCGTGCCGGTGGAGATCATCGGCATGGCCGAGGTGCCCGAGGCGGGCGACGACTTCTATGTGGTCGAGGATGAGCGCATGGCCCGGGAGCTGGCCGAGCAGCGCAAGCAGGAGAAGAAGGACGCCCTGTCACGTCCGGTGCAGAAGGTCAGCCTGGACGACCTGTTCAGCCAGATCAAGCAGGGCGAGATGAAGACCCTGAACATCATCGTCAAGGCCGACGTCCAGGGCTCCGCCGAGGCGGTGAAGATCTCCCTGGAGAAGCTCTCCAACGAGGAGGTCAACGTCCGGGTCATCCACTGCGCGGTGGGCGCCATCAACGAAAGCGACGTCATGCTGGCCTCCACCTCCAACGCCATCATCGTGGGCTTCAACGTCCGCCCCGACGCCCAGGCCAAGGTGGCCGCCGAACGGGACAAGGTGGACATGCGGATGTACCGCGTCATCTACGAGTGCATCGAGGAGATCGAGGCCGCCATGAAGGGTATGCTGGCCCCCAAGTTCAAGGAGGTCGAGCTGGGCCGCGTCGAGGTGCGCCAGGTCTACAAGATCACCAATGTCGGCATCGTCGCCGGCTCCTACGTCCTGGACGGCAAGGTCACCCGCAACGCCAAGCTGCGGCTGGTGCGGGACGGCATCGTCATCCACGAGGGCGAGATTGCGTCCCTCCAGCGCTTCAAGGACTCCGTCAAGGAGGTGGCCGCCGGCTACGAGTGCGGCATCACCCTGGAGAAGTTCTCCGACCTCAAGGTGGGCGACATTCTGGAGTGCTTCGAGATGCAGGAGATCGAGCGGTAAATCAACGAAGAAAAAAGACTGTACAGCGCAGGATGCAGAACCGTCATTCTGCATCCTGCGCGTTTGTTTGGAAAGACTGTTCTCAAGAAAAGAAAGGAGAACAACTATGGCGACAAATCGCATCAATCGCATCAACGAGGATATCCAGCGGGAGCTGGCCTCCCTGCTGCGCACCGTCAAGGACCCCCGGGTTCACGGCCTGGTCTCCCTGACGCGGGTGGACACCACCACCGACCTGCGCTATTGCCGGGTCTACGTCAGCGTACTGGATCAGAGCGACGTGGGCGAGGTGGTCAAGGGCCTCAAGTCCGCCGCGGGCTACCTCCGGCGGGAGCTGGGCCGCGCCCTCACCCTGCGCTACACCCCGGAGCTGCAATTCCTGGCGGACAACTCCATCGAGCGGGGCGTGCGCATGGTCAGCCGCATCGACCAGGTGCTGGAGGAGGACGAGCAGCGATGACAGAACGGGAATGCGCCGCCTGGCTGCGGGAGCGGGATGGCTTTCTCATCCTCACCCACGTCCGGCCCGACGGGGATACCCTGGGCTGCGCCGGGGCGCTCAAGCTGGCCCTGAACGCCCTGGGCAAGACCGCCTGGGTGGCCCGTAATCCGGGGATCACCGAGACCTACGCCGACTATATGACCGGCCTCTACGCGCCGGAGAATTTCGTGCCTGAGCACATCGTGGCGGTGGACGTGGCCACCGAGGGGCTGTTTCCCTCCGCCTTTGCCCAATATAAGGGGAAGGTGGCGCTGTGCATCGACCACCACCCCTCCAATGAATTTTACGCGCAGGAGACCTGCTTGGACGCCGCGGCGGCGGCCTGCGGCGAGATCATCTACCGCATCTGCACCCTTTTGGGGGTCATGGACGCCGAGATCGCCAAGCAGCTCTATATCGCCATCTCCACCGACTGCGGCTGCTTTGCCTACAACAACACCACCGCCGAGACCCACCGCATCGCCGCGGAGCTCTTCACCTGGGGCGACTTCTGGCAGCAGGTGAACAAAAACTGCTTCCAGACCCTGTCCCTCAAGGAGATCCGGCTGCAAAACCGGCTGCTGGAGTCCATGGTGTTCTACGACGACGGGGCGACGGCCATCGGGGCCATCTCGCTGAAGGATCTGTCCGACCTCCAGGCCTCCCAGGGCGACAGTGAGGAGCTGTCCTCCTGGGCCAACAAGATCGAGGGCGTCCGGGTGGCCGCCACCCTGCGTCAGTTGGAGAAGCGGGTATGGAAGCTCTCCCTGCGCACCGGCGGATGGCTGAACGCCACGAAGGTGTGCGCCCTGCTGGGGGGCGGCGGCCACGCCGCCGCGGCGGGGGCCACGATGCGGGATGTGGACGAGGCCGAGGCCCGGGAGAAGACCCTGGCCGCCATCCGCGCCGTCCAGGCGGAGGGCTGAGCGTGCCCGGCGGAATCCTCATCATCGACAAGCCCCAGGGGTGGACGAGCATGGACGTGTGCGCCAAGCTGCGCCGCCTCTACGGGGAAAAACGGGTCGGCCACGCCGGAACCCTGGATCCCCTGGCCACCGGCGTGCTGCCGGTGTTTCTCGGCCGGGCCACCCGGGCGGTGGAGTTTGCCGAGAAGGGGAGCAAGGAATATGTGACGACGCTGCGCCTGGGCCAGATCACCGATACCCAGGACGTGACCGGGACGGTGCTGGAGACGCGGCCCGTCACGGTGGGCCGGCCGGAGCTGGAGGCGGTGCTGCCCGAATTCACCGGGGCGATCCAGCAGATTCCCCCCATGTACTCCGCCATCAAGGTGGAGGGCAAGCGGCTCTACGACCTGGCCCGGAAGGGCAGGACTGTGGAGCGCAGCCCCCGGAGCGTGACCATTGATTCATTAGAAATCCTGGAGCAGCGCTCGGAGACGGACTTTGTCCTCTGGGTGGCCTGCTCCAAGGGC
>JAFVAS010000259.1 GCA_017480395.1 Oscillospiraceae bacterium
TAGAGATAAAGCTGTCTGATGATTGGATGAAGGAACGGGGCAATGGCGTACTGGTTGGAAAAGGCAGTAAAAATCGGAGTTGGCATCAACTCCTCGAAGTAGAAGATCGTTTTGTTGTGCACCAATCTGCGCCCAGCTTCCAGAGTCAGCTCCGCCTGTTCAAAGTAACCATAGGTGTCCGGCAAAGAGTCAAACGGAGCGGATACTGCGATCTGAAAGGAAAGCTGATTGGCAAAGTCCAGCAGGGTATTCAGCCGCCGATCACCGTCGATCCCAGAGGATTGGCTGAACAGCGTTACCACCAAGTCCTGATAGGCGACCGAAAGAGAGCTGGGGTCCAATGAGGTCAGATCCTTGCACATTTTTGCGCCGGCAATACCGTGGCCTCCGGAATAATAAGGCCGCGTATTCCGGGCCACCAGAATGCGATAAGGCGGCTTGTATTTGATCGCAAGGTTCGTCACATAGGCCTGCTGTGTCGGAGATTTGATCCCTGCAAACGTGAGAATATCGGAGAGGGTCTGTTCGCCCTGCTTGCTATCTGGCAAAGACAGCTGCGGCTCGACGCCCAGAAGAGAGGTCGCCGCATGGTTGAACATCCGAACCACCTGAAGCTCGTCCTCGGTTGCCGCACTTCGTTCAGTGGGCAGCAGCACAGCGCTGTAACCCAAAATACGGCCCTCGTATCGAAGAACAGAAAAGAGCTGGGCCCGCGTCGCCTTGCTGCCATCGTTGATTAAGAGCGGAAAGGTTGTAAGGTCAGAATTGAGAATGTATTTTGTGTAGAAGCGCAGGAAATGTTCGGAGCTCGAGCTTTTGTTTTCCAATAGATCATCCCAATCCGGGTCGCCGATGGCGTGGGCGGGAGCCTGTGCCAGATTGATGGCGATTTCGTTGTTGATCAGAATCGGCAAATCCAGAATGTGATGGGCGGCGTTTGTGAGATCCCGCAAACTGCGGCGCGTCAACGCCCGAAAAAACAGGCGATAGGCATCGTCAATTTGATTCCCTGCTGTACTCATTTTGGGCAAACCTCCATTCTGTCCTCCCCTTGAGTCCGCTAATTAGAGGAGAATGACTAAATATATTATAACGGATTTGCCAAAAGATGCAATCATGCGACTTCACATAGATCATTGCTATCATTTGTGTTATTTACACAAATGATAGGCAGAAAAAGCCGGGGTTTTGAGCTTGAAAACATGGTGATTTTCCACCGTGTACTTTAAAATAAAACCATGAAAGCAAACCGCTGATCCCTACGAAACAACCGTCAAGAAAGGAAGATAATTTATGAGCGAACCTATGGTCCCTTATGTGAAGTTGCCCGGGCTGGATGAATACAAGGAGTGGTTCAAGGACTACTTTGATCTGTACCGCGAGGACGGCATTCTGCAGGTCACCATGAAGACCGGCGAACACCCCATGAACTGGAGCGGCGGTGCCCACCGCGCCATGAGCCAGCTGACCCGGGTGCTCTCCCTCGACCACGAGAACGAGATCATCATCTGGACACACAAGGGCCCCGACTGGATGAAGGACTCCGACCCCAACGGCTGGGGCCGCTACGCAGAGGAGCGCTTCCAGCACCAGTATTTTGACGACACCAACCTGATCAAGAACATGATCTTCGACATCGAGGTGCCCACCATCGCCGCTTATCAGGGCTTCGGCTTCCACTGGGATTCCGCCATCCTGTGCGACATCACCATCTGCGCCGACAACGTCAAGTTCGACGATCCCCACCTCCAGTACGGTCTGGTTCCCGGCGACGGCATGGGCCTGCTGATGCAGACCCTGTTGGGCACCAAGCAGGGGGCCTACCGGATGTACACCTCCCGCCAGTGGACCGCCCAGGAGGCTCTGGAGCGGGGCTGGGTCAGCGAGGTCGTGCCCTACGGCACGGTGCTGGACCGCGCCTGGGAGATCGCCCGCATGATCAAGACCGTCCCCTATGAGACCCGCACCATCACCTCCTATCTTGCCAAGCGGCCCCTGGAGTGGATGTACGTCAAGGATCTGAAGCTGCACACCGTCAACGAGCAGCTCTCCACCATGATCAAGATCGCCCAGGGCGACCTCGGCGAGCACGGCAAGGGCCAGATGGACGAGGCCTATCACGGTCTGTATGCCCGCTGGCGCTATGACAACGACGTGTTCGACATGCTGGATCCCCAGACCCCTGAGAGCTGGAACATCCACGAGCGGGCCGTCGAGTGGACCAAGGATCACCCCAAGGGATACTGATCCGATTCCATTGCCCAATTCCTCCCTCCCTTTTTCTATTCCCCACCGCAGTCGGCTGCGTGGCTGCATTGGCCACGCAGCCGGCTCTCTTTATGAAAGGATTTGCAAACCTGTGACGATTCTAAACGAAGCGCTGCGCGCGCAGTACAACAGCAAGCTGGCCACCCCGGAGCAGGCCGCTGCCGTGGTGCGCTCCGGCGACCGGGTCTTTGTCGGCCTGTGCTCCACCATTGCCTATCAGCTGCTCAACGCCTTGACTGACCGGAAGGATGAGCTGGAGGATGTGCGCATCCTCTCCACCCAGTTTCAGCGCCCCTCCCCCGTCTTTCAGCCCGAGGGCGTGGGACACTTCCGCTCCTGCTCTTTCTTCATTGGCCCCTGGGAGCGAAACGCCGTTTCCCTCGACAACGGCGAGTTCACCAGCTTCCACCTCAGCCAGTCGGATCTCTGGGTGCGGGATGTGGGCCGTCCTGACGTGGCCTTTCTGGAGGTCTCCGCCCCCGACGAGAATGGATATATGAGCTACGGCCCCAGCGGCATCGCCATTGACGCCTGCGTCAAGAGCTTCGCCAAGACCGTCGTCCTCCAGGTCAACCCCAACGTACCCTACATTCTGGGGGAGGACAACCTGATCCACGTCTCCGAGCCCGACCTCATCGTGGAGGCCCCGGATGAGCTGGCCACCATCGGAGAGGTGCCCGTCAGCCCGGAAATCGAGACCATTTCCCAACTGCTGGTGGACGAGATTCCCGACGGGGCTTGCATCCAGCTGGGCCTGGGCGGCCTGGCCAACGCTGTGGGCTACGGCCTGGAACAGAAGAACGACCTGGGCGTCCACTCGGAGATGATGACCGACTCCATGATGCACCTGATGAAAATGGGAGTCATCACCAACGCCCGGAAGAGCTTTATGCCCGGTAAGGCGGTGGCCAGCTTCGCCCTGGGCAGCAAGGAGCTGTACCGGTTCCTGGATCACAACCCGGATCTGTATTTCATGCCCTTCACCAAGGTCAACGACCCCTGCACCATCGGCCTCAACGACAACATGATCTCCGTCAACACCGCCATGGCCATTGACCTCTTCGGTCAGGTGGCGGCGGACGCCCTGGGATTCCACCAGCAGAGCGCCTGCGGCGGACAGATCGACTTTGTCCGGGGGGCTCAGCGTTCCAAGGGGGGCAAGAGCTTTATCGCCATGACCTCTACCGGCGAGAGCAAGCGGCTGGGCCGTTACAGCAAGATCGTCTCCGCCTTTCCCCCCGGCACCGCCGTCACCACCCCCCGCAGCGACGTGCAGTATGTGGTGACGGAGTACGGCTGTGTCAACCTGAAACAGCTGACCATGCAGGGCCGTGTCCGGGCCATGATCGACCTGGCCCATCCCGACTTCCGCCCCCAGCTTCGCGACGAAGCAAGGGCGGCGGGCGTCCTCTGAGCGAATCACCAGATGCCTTTACCAGAATCCAAACGATAGGAGATTGATCCCATGGAAAAAACCATCATCACCGCCGCCCTGACCGGGGCCGTCACCCCGGCGGGCTACGATATTCCCGAGACCCCGGAGCAGATCGCCCAGTGTGCCTACGAGTGCTGGAAACTGGGCGCCGCCGTGGTCCACATCCACACCCGCGCCGAGGACGGCAAGGGGGCCATGAACACCGCCGCCTTCGCCGAGATCGTGGGGCGCATCCGCTCCTTCCAGGACTGCGACGTCATCATCAACTGCACCTCCTCCGGCCAGTCCGTGGAGCACCCTGCCACCGATGAGCAGCGCTATCTGCACCACCAGACTGTCCCCGGCATCGAGATGGGCTCCTATGACGCGGGCTCCTTCAACTGGATGCCCTCCACCGTGTTCATGAATTCCCCCCAGTTCCTGGAGAAGCTGGGTGACATCTACATGGAGAAGGGCATCAAGCCGGAGATTGAGGTCTTTGACGCCGGCATGCTGGGTGTGGCCAACTATTTTGTCAAGAAGGGCCATCTCTCCTCCCCCTGCCACTACCAGTTCTGCCTGGGCGTGCTGGGCGGTATGCCCGCCACGGTGGAGAACCTGCTCTATCTGAAGAACCACATCCCCGAGGGCTCCACCTGGTCTGCCTTCGGCGTGGGCGCGGGCCATATGCCCATCCTCTATGGCGCACTGGCCCTGGGTGGCCACGTCCGGGTGGGCCTGGATGACAACGTGATCTTCGGCAAGGACGAGAACGGAAAGAAGATCATGGCCACCAACCAGATGCTGGTGCAGCGGGCGGTGGAGGCCGTCAAGACCTTTGGCAACCAGCCCGCCACCCCTGCCGAGGCCCGGGAGATCCTGGGCATCCCCCAGTTGGACGCTGCCGCCGTCCGGAAGCAGCTGGGCATCGACTGATCGAAGGGAGCGCACAAGATGGCCTATACATTTGACCAAATCAAACAGGTCGCCTGCTCCGGCGCGGGGGTGATCGGCTCCAGCTTTGCCGTCTCCTTCGCCCTGGCCGGGTATCCCACCCACGTCTATGAGATCAATGACGCTTGCATGGAACGGGCCGAGACTTCCGCGGATGAGATCTTTGAATCTATGGTGCGCCTGGGTTACACCACCCGGGAGAAGGCGGACGTTGCCCGGGCGCGCATTACCTTCACCACCGACCCGGCTGTCGCCTTCGGCGGTGTCCAGTTCATCCAGGAGAACGGCCCGGAGAAGATCGAGATCAAGCGCGCCATCGTGGCCAATCTGGGCCCATACGCCCCGGCGGACGCCA
>JAFVAS010000260.1 GCA_017480395.1 Oscillospiraceae bacterium
AAAGCAATGCGCCGACCCGGGCCTGCCGCCCCAGGGGGTGACCCTGCTGGAGCTCGTTGACCAGGCCGGAATCCCATACCTGCGCGCCAAGCGGATCTGCGACAGCCTGGTTCACAGAAAAATCATTCTGGAGCAGGCCGGCGCGAAGGAGGACGCCCTGTACTATCCCGGCGACGGCTTTTTCCAGCTGTCCCTGAAGGATATTATCGGGGCCACGGAGGGCAACTCCCATCTGCTGAGCGTCTTTGACCGAAAGTCCGAGCTGTTCCGCACCCACGGAAAACAGCTGGAGCATGTGGAGGACGACGTGGATCGGCTGCTCTCCGACGTGTCGCTGGCCAATTTATTCTGTCCCGACCCCTGATTGCGCGCCGAAATCCGAAAATCCGTTTGTACCCCGTGATTCCCCCGGTGGTAAACTGTGCTTGTACTGTTTGTGAAATGTTATTTCAGGGTCGGCACGGTGCCGCGCCGGATTTGCTCTTTGCGGCCCGATGTGGTATGATGGGCAGACACGCCCTGCCCTTCGGGCGCCCAGAGCCCTGCAGGGAAGCGACGGAAATGAGGTGCAGACAATGGAAGTAGAGACCCGGACACAGACGGCGGACCGATTGACCTACGAGGCAATTCTCTCCGCGCTCTTTGAGAACTACGAGAGCATCTATGTCATCGATGTGGAATCCTCCGCCTACCAGTGCTACCACGAGAGCCAATCCTACCGTGAGCTGCAGCTGGAGAGCCGGGGGGACGATTTTTTTGCCGCCCTGACCGACAGCATCGCCAAGACGATCCATCCCAAGGATCAGAAATATGTGGCGAAATTGCTCCGGCGGGAGGTCATGCTCGCCGGGCTTGCGCGGGAGAAGTATTACTCCTTTGTCTACCGGCTGATGGTGGACGGCCAGCCCCTCTATCACAAGATCCGCGCGACCATGGAGTCCGTCGCCGGAAGACCCCACATTCTGTTCGGCGTGCGCAACATCGATGAGACGATCCGAAACGACATCGCCCACCACGAGGAGCTGGCCTCCATCTACCAGAAGGAGCAGAACCACATGGAGGCGATTCTGGGAAGCGCCGCCGGATACCTGGAGGCGAACCTGACCCGGAACACGGTGCTTGAGATCTCCCCGATCCACACGCAGCCCGGAAGCACCCAGGTCCCCACCCTGCCCGACCACGCCGAGGCGCTCACCTACGACCAGTATGAGCAATGGCTGTGCGAGCACTTTGTGGTGGCGGAGCAGGCGCGGTATGCCGAGGTCAGCAACTGCGCCTACCTGATCTCCTGCTTTGCGCGGGGGGAGCGGCGGGCCTCCGTCTCCTTCTCCTCCCGGACGGCCAACGGGGCGGCGCAGCCGTGCCGAAAGGTCTATTACCTCTATCAGGACAAGATATCGGGGGACATCATGTCCTTCGACGTGATCTATGACCTGACCGAGCAGCAGCGCAAGGAGGCCGAGCTGAAGGCCCTGGAGGCCGAGCTGCAGATGAGCCGCATCCACAACTTCACCAGCCAGATGCAGCCCCACTTCCTCTATAACGCGCTGGCGTCCATCCAGGAGATCATTCTGGACGATCCCCAGTACGCCTCCGATCTGCTGGGGGACTTTACCATCTATCTGCGCAGCTGTATCCGCGCCATGTCCAGCGATGTCCCGATCCCCTTCTCCCAGGAGCTGGACAACGTCAAGGCCTATGTCAACATCGAGCAGATGCGCTTTGGCGAAAAGCTGAAGGTTCGATACGAGATCGATACCGCTGATTTTTCGATCATCCCCCTGACCATCCAGCCCCTGGTGGAGAATGCCATCCGTCACGGCATCTATCAGCGCGGCCCCGCCGGAGGGGTCGTCACTCTGCGCACCCGGGAGGACGACCGGGCCTGGATCGTCCAGGTGCAGGACGACGGCGTCGGCTTCCACGTCTCCGGCCTCCGGCAGGAGGTGGAGCGCGGGACGCGGGACTCCACCGGGCTGAAAAACATCATGTTCCGGCTGGAAAAGGTGATGCAGGCCCAGGTGACGATTTCCAGCACCGAGGGGGAGGGCACCCTCGTGACCGTAACCATTCCAAAGGCAGGTGATGTGTGATGAGAACAATCATTGTGGACGATGAGCCCCTGATGGTGAAGCGCCTGGCGCGGATCAGCGCGGATTTCGCGGATCTCAACATCGTGGGGACCTTTGAGCGCGCGGAGGACGCGCTGCGCTTTGCGGAGCACAACCCGGTGGAGCTGGCCTTCCTGGATGTCGAAATGCCCATTATGAACGGGATCGAGCTGGCCACCCGGCTGCGGGCCCTGCGCAGCGATATTCTGATCGTGTTTGTCTCCGCGTATGACGAGTATATCTGGGACTCGAACCAGATCGGCGGCGACTATTACATCATCAAGCCATACAGCCGCGCCACCCTGGAGCTGGCGATGGATCGCATCCGTCTGCTCGCCCAGCGGCAGAAGAAGGAGCTGTATATCCAGATGTTCGGCCGCTTCCTGGTGCTGAAGGGCAGCACGCCCCTGGAGCTGACGGGAAAGGCGAAGGAGATTCTGGCCCTCGTGGCGACCCGGCGGGGCAAGGAGATCAGCAACGAGGAGATCTTCAGCACCATCTGGGAGGGCCGGGAGTACAGCAACGCCAACATGAGCGTGCTCTACAACGCGCTGCACCGGCTGCGCACCGCCCTGAAAAAGGCGGGATACGAGCACCTGCTGATCACCACCGCCCGGGGGCAGATGGTCAACACGACCCTGTTTGACTGCGACTACTACGCATGGCTGGACAAGAACATGGATCTGCGGGACCGGTTCACCGGGGAGTTCCTCTCCGAATATTCGTGGGGGGAATACATCCTGGCAAACATCCTGAACGAGGAATATGAGTCCTGAGGCCCGATGAGATCAGGGAGCGCTCCGATGGAGCGCTCCCTTTTTATACGCGGGCAGGGCGGTGTTGGTATCCTGTTCTTCCCAATGTGATATGGTTTTGAGGAAGAGATGCGGCCCCGGAGGCCGGGAGTCAGCGCGCGGCGGCACCGCCCGCGCTCGCTCCGTCGGGCCCGCGGGGCGTCCATGAGAGAAGAGAAAAAGGGAGGGAACACGATGAGGGGCCAGGTCTCCTTGCCAACTGCGCTGTGCGTCACCATCTCCGGCATCGGCTGCGCCGCCGCCACGATTGCCTCCGCGCTGGTGCTGCGCAGGAGGTACCATGCGCGGCGGCTGCCATTCTGGGTCGGCGGCGGAGTGATGCTGCTGTTTTCCATCGGCCTTGGGGCGGCGCTGCGCTGGCTGCTCCTGACGACGGCGGCGGGACGGGCCGTCGCCTCAAGCGTCTGGCTGTACGCCGCATGCATCGGCCTGACCGCAGGGGTTTCGGAGGAGCTTGGCCGCTTCGCCGCCGTGCGCACCGCGCTGAGACGCTGCGCCGACCGGGTGCCCAACGCCCTGATGCTCGGCCTCGGGCATGGCGCGGCGGAGATGTCCGCCCTGTTCCTGCTGATCCTGATCCAGCGCCTTGGGCGCTTTTCTGTCGTCGGCGCGGGACAGGACGCCATCCTGCTCCTGGGCGCGTCGCAGCAGCTGGCCGGCTGGCTGGAGCTGCTGCCCGTGTCGCAGCAGTCCATCTCCCCCGAGGTGTACCTCTGGATCGGTCTGGAGCAGCTGTCCGCCACGGCGGTTCATATGGCGCTCTCCGTGATCGTCTGGGCGGCGGCGGCCTCCGGGCATCCCGGTCGGCGGCGGCGTTATCTCTCCCTCGCCATCCTCCTGCACACCGCCATCGACGCCATCTCCGTCCTGCTCCTGCACTACGGGATGTCGATCCGGGTGCTGGAGTTCAACCTGATGCTGTTCGCCTGCCTGTGCATGGTCTTTGCCTACGCCATCTGGAGCACCCTGCCCGCCCACACCAACCGCTACGCCCTCGCCCTCCTGCCCTCGGGCGGATCGGTGTACCTGCCCCCTCCCCCTGAGGTCAGAGAAGCAGAAAACCAGAATCATCTGTGACATAACAGGAGACGCCGACGGAGACTCCGTCGGCGTCTCCGGTGTTCT
>JAFVAS010000261.1 GCA_017480395.1 Oscillospiraceae bacterium
CCCCCGGCACATATACATGAACTCCACATCGTCATGCCAGTGGCAGACGGCGGACAGGGACGGGGCGTAGTCGGATAGGATCGACCGGTGGATATAGAGTGGCAGATCCGGCGCGTCATAGTTGACCCGCTCCCGAATGCTGTCCTGTCGCTGTGGGCACATCTGTCCATCCCTCCAATTCGAATTGCGCAGTTTTAAATTTATAAAATTTCCGCTTCTTTTGTGGCAATCCTGGGTTCAGTATACAGGATTGTTATATTTTTGTCCAGCGTCCGGATCGCGGGATCTTCTCTCCCCTCCCTATCATAGGCTGACGCGCCCCAGGCTCTCTTCTCCGCCTGCGCAGCGTCAGCGTTTGCCGTCGCTGACAGAGAGAATCGGAAGCCCCCATTGCAAAGCGTGGCCCGATCTGTCATACTGAGTGCGGATATCAAAACGCGGGACAGGCATGATCCCGCCCAGGGCGGAGGCCCCGCAAACCGCGCAGCCCGCGTTGGGCTTGCACAGAGGTTCTCAGGAACACAAGGAGGCATTAGAGATGAAAACAATCCAGCTAGGCTCCAGCAATCTGGAAATCCCGGTCATCGCGGTCGGATGCATGCGGATGAACCGCCTGGATGTGACCCAGGCGGAGACCTTCGTGCAGGAGGCCGTGGCGATGGGGGCCAATTTTTTCGACCACGCGGATATATACGGCGCCGGCGCGTGCGAGGCGCTTTTTGGCGCAGTCCTGCAGCGGAACCCCTCCCTTCGGGAAAACATCATTCTCCAGTCCAAGGCGGGGATCGTGCCGGGCGTCATGTATGACAACTCCAGGCAATATCTTGTCGGCGCCGTGGACGGAATTCTGCAGCGGCTGAGGACGGACTATCTGGACGTGTTCCTGATTCACCGGCCGGACGCGCTGGCCGATCCGCAGGAGACGGCGGACGCCTTGGAAAGCCTGTACCGCTCTGGAAAAGTGCGGTATTTTGGCGTATCAAACCAGCGGGCCAGCCAGGTGCAGCTTCTCTCCAAGTACCTGGAGCATCCGATCATGGTGGATCAGCTCCAGCTGAGCCTGACCAACGCGTCCATGATCCAGAGCGGCCTGGAGGCAAACATGCTGTCCGACGGCGCGGTTGACCGGGACGGCGGCATCCTGGATTACTGCCGGATGCAGAATATCACCATACAGACCTGGTCTCCCTTCCAGTTCGGCGCAATCGACGGCACGTTCCTGGGCAACCCGGACTTCCCGGAGCTGAACCGGGCGCTGGACGCCCTTGCGGAAGCATATCACACCTCCAACACCGCCATCGCAGCGGCCTGGATTCTCCGGCATCCCGCAAAGATGCAGATGATCGCGGGCAGCATGAAGCTCAGCCGCCTGCGCGAAATCTGCGACGCGGCAAGCATCACGCTGACCAGCGAGGAGTGGTATCGCCTGTACCGCGCCGCGGGGCATCGTCTGCCCTAAGACCGCTCCCGTCGAATGGGACAAATCCAGAGAGGAGATGGGAACCAGATGGACCGGAAATATCAGATCGACACCGAAGAAAACCGGCGGTTCATGGGGACGCTGCGCGATGAGCTGCTTCGCTTTGGGCGTCAGTTCCCCGCGCCGGGCGGCGGGGCATATTACCTCGGAGACGACGGACGCCCCTGGACAGATCGGAATATCGAGACATGGATCACCTGCCGCATGGCGCATGTTTACAGCATCGGCGCACTCCTGGAGCACGAGTGAAGCCGCCCTCTGGCAGAGGCCGCGCTCCGGGGGCTTCAAGGCTCTTTGAGGGACCGGGAAGTCGGCGGGTGGTACGCCGGGCGCACCGCGTCGGGGGAGATCGTGCCCACAAAGCAATGTTACGCCCATGCCTTTGTGATTCTCGCGGCGACCTCCGGTATCCTCGCCGGAATCGATGGATCGCAGGAATTGCTGGGGGACGCGCTTCAAATCTTCGACCGTTTTTTCTGGAACGAGGCGGATGGGCTCACCTGGGACACCTGGAACACAGCGTTTACACGGGCCGATGATTACCGCGGCATAAACGCCAACATGCACACCGTCGAGGCCTTTCTCGCGGTGGCGGACGTGACGGGAAGCGCGGCCTACCGGGCGAGGGCCGGGCGGATCATCGACCATGTGATCGGCTGGGCCAGGGACAACAGCTGGCGGATTCCGGAGCATTTTACAGGGGACTGGCACCCGGATCTGGCCTGCAATCAGGCGCACCCGGATGACCCCTTCAAGCCCTATGGCGCCACCCCGGGCCACGGCATCGAGTGGGCCCGGCTGATTACGCAGTGGGCCCTGTCCACCTATGGGCCAGATCAGACCAAATGCGCAGAATATCATTCCGCCGCACGGGAATTGTATGACAGGGCCGTCACCGACGGCTGGAGCGCAGACGGAGCACCGGGCATCGTCTATACGACGGATTGGAGCGGACACCCCGTGGTGCGCGACCGCATGCACTGGACGCTGGCGGAGGCGATCAACACCTCCGCTGTTCTGTACCGCGTCTCAAGGGATCAAAGCTATGTGGAGGACTACGCCCGGTTCCTGCGCTATTTGGATCAGCAGGTGCGGGACCCGATTCACGGCTCCTGGTTCCATCAGCTGGACGCGCAGAACCGCGTGATCGGGACAGTCTGGCCCGGGAAGCCGGATCTGTATCACGCCCTTCAGGCAACGCTGATTCCCTACTGTGATCCGGCGCGTTCTGTGGCCACCTTCCTTGCACATTCGCCTGCGATTTCCTGACCTGCAGAGGCAGATGGGCCGCTTTGGCCTATTTATCCTAAGATTCCCTCCCGTCATCCCGATCCTCCTTCGGAATCCGGAAGAAAAAGTGGGGCATAAACCACAACGCCGGAAGAACGGACAGGACATAGGCCAGCGGCATGGCCTCCTGCACACCCGCCAGGCCGCGCAGCTTCGCAAGGATCGGGCGCGCAGGAAGGAAGAACAGACCGCTCCGAACAGCGGACAGAACTGACGTCCCCGCCGATTGCGGTATCAGTCGCTTTCCTCCAGGGTGAAGGAGAGAAAATCCACCGCGCCCGCCCCGAGGAAGCGGAAATAGAGGGCCTTTTCCCCCGGCTCGATGCAAAGCCTGCCCGAATAACTGACGGTGGCGCTCCGCTGCTCCACCGCTATGCTGGCGTTCATCACGGAGAAATCCGGCCGCTCGGAGACCTGCATCACGCCGGAGGCTGTGCCGCGCAGGTCGATCCCGATCCCGCAGGCCCCCTCCATCTCGAAATATTTGAAGCCCGCCACGGCACCGTCGCGCATGTTGGCTATGTACTGATCCCCCTGCCCCTCTCGGTCCTTTCCGGACTGGGTGAAATAGGGGTGGGCGGCAAAGCGCTTCTTCGGCCGGGGCACGTCATAGCGCCCGGTGCCGTCCTTGCTCCACAGATTGCAGGCGATCCGCGCCTCATATTTGCCGATTCCCCGCAGCGGACCGCCGTTGAGGCCGCAGGAGGTCAGCTCCGACTGCGCAAATCCGCCGTCCGGGGTGCGCGTCAGACGTTCCGCGCAGGCCTGCCGGGCATAGGAGCTCCGGTTGGTCTGCCGGTGATAGAAGATATACCAGTCCTCCCCGATGTTCAGCAGCCCGCCATGGGTGTTCCCCAGGTAGTTTGCCGCGTGCCGCTCATCCGCCCTGCCGTCCAGGTAGAGGTCGCCCAGGTCAACCAGAACGCCTCCATAGGTGAAGGGGCCCCTGGGACTGTCGCCCATCGCGTAGCACAGGTCGTGGTTGTGCTCGGAGGAATAGACGAAGCAGTATTTTCCGTCCACCTTGCGGATGGAGCTGGCCTCGAAAAAGGCGTGATCGGGAAAGGCCCCCTGCCTCCCCCGGACGGGGAACAGCAGCTCCGGGCCGGCCTTGATGGTCACCATGTCCCGCTCCAGCTCCAGCACCACGCCGCCCTCGTTGGTGAGGTTGTGCCACCGGGAGGCCGGGAAGGGCACCTTTGTGGCAAAGCCGGAGTAGACGTAGACCCGCCCGTCGTCGTCGGTCAGCACGCCGGGGTCAAAGGGGAAGGGCTCTCCGTTGCGCTTGCCCCACACATGCCCGTCCGGGAAGTGAACCTTCCCGTAAAACTGATAGGCTCCGGCGGGGGTGTCGCACACGGCCACCCCCATCTCCCCCAGGAAGTCAAAGCAGTAGTAGAGGTAATACCGCCCGTCGGGCCCCCGGGTCACATCCGGGGCGTAGAGGGAGCGGATGCCCAGCGGATTGCCCGGATCCTGCCGCTTTCGGTAGATCACCCCCTCATACCGCCAGTCGCTGAGATCGTCCACCGGGGCCGACCAGCAGACATAGTCGTTGACGCAGAAGATGGGCGCGCCGAAGGCGTCGTGGGAGCCGTAGACGTAGACCCGATCCCCAAAGACATGGGGCTCCCCGTCCGGGACATACTCCCAGCTGGGGAGATAGGGGTTGAAGACTTGTTGTTTCATAGGTACCTCCTATCAGAGGAAAAAGGGGCGAGGTACATCCTTACTCGCGGCATTGCTTCAAGCGCAGCCTCCGGCCTGCGCCCGCACCACTTTCACCCTGGGCTTTTTGGGAAGATGCGCGCATGGAAGAAGGTCAGCTGGGCGATCCGCACAACGCTGACCACGCTCAGCACGGTGCGCGTCCTGCCGGATCGGTTCAGCGCGGAGGGGTTGTTCAACGACGTGGCGTGTGGGTTGTCCCCGGTCTACTGCTACCCAAAGAAGTAATCCCCCACGCTGTTGATTGCGTCCTCCGGCTCGAAGTCCATAACCCAGGCGTGTTTCGCGCGCATATAGGCATAGACGGCCATAAAGACCACCAGTCCGACCCCCGAAATCAGCATCTGATATTGCGCCAGCATCCCGCCGGGATC
>JAFVAS010000262.1 GCA_017480395.1 Oscillospiraceae bacterium
GCCGGAACCCAAAACACACGCGCTTGCCAAAGCAAGCGCTTTTGTTTTGGTACGCCCGAAGGGACTCGAACCCCCAGTAACCAGAACCGGAATCTGGTGCCTTATCCATTAGACCACGGGCGCATATTGGGCCGTCATTCAGACAGCTAAATTATTATACCACGTTTTTGCGAAAAGTAAAGAGGTATTTTCCATTTTCCCGTCTCCCCGTGTGTTCACGGGGAGACGGGAAATGCGGTTGTTACTCCTCGACCACGCCGACGGAGACAGGCTCCATCTCGGGATCGGCGGCGGAATCGAAGTCCTCCCCCTCCGGGGCGTCGTCCTCCTCCAGCTCGTCCTCCTCGCGGTACTGGATCAGGCCGGAACCGGCGGGGATCAGCTTGCCGATGATGACGTTCTCCTTCAGGCCGAGCATGTGATCCTCCTTGCCGGAGATGGCCGCGTCGGTCAGCACCTTGGTGGTCTCCTGGAAGGAGGCGGCGGAGAGCCAGGACTCGGTGGCCAGGGATGCCTTGGTGATACCCAGCAGCATCCGGGTGCAGGTGGGCTTTTTCAGCGCCTCGCCGTCCTCGCCGGTCTCCCCGGCGTCGATGCGGGCCTGAACCGCCGCCTTGGCGTCCTCGAACTCGATCAGCTCGATGGAGGAGCCGCTGAGCAGCTCGGAATCGCCGGGATCCTCCACCCGAACCTTCCGCATCATCTGGCGGCAGATGACCTCGATGTGCTTGTCGTTGATGTCCACGCCCTGGCTGCGGTAGGGCTTCAGAACCTCCATGACCAGGTACTCGTGCAGGGCGGCGATGCCGCGAACCCGCAGCACGTCCTGGGGATAGAGGGAGCCGGGCACCAGCTGGAAGCCCTTCTCCACCCGGTAGCCGTCGTGGGCCAGCAGGCCGGACTCGGGCAGCTGATAGGTGACGGTCTCGCCGTCGTCGGCGGTGATGGTGACGTTGACCAGCGCGCCCTTGTTGATCTGCTCGATGGACAGGCGGCCGGACAGCTCGGCCAGCTGGGCCATCTTCTTGGGCTTGCGGGCCTCAAACAGCTCCTCCACGCGGGGCAGACCCTGGGTGATGTCGCCGCCGGCGACGCCGCCGGAGTGGAAGGTACGCAAGGTCAGCTGGGTGCCGGGCTCGCCGATGGACTGGGCGGCGATGATGCCGACGGCCTCGCCCATGCCGACCTGCTCTCCCACGGCCAGGTTGATGCCGTAGCACTTGGAGCAGACGCCCTGCCGGGCGCGGCAGGTCAGCACGGAGCGCACCTTGATGGACTGGATGCCGTGGGCCTCCAGCACCTTGGCGTCGGAGGAGCGGAGCATCCGGTCGGTGCCGAAGAGCACCTCCCCGGTCTCGGGATCCACGATGGGCTCCGCCGGGAAGCGGCCCTTGATGCGCTCGGAGAATTCCTCGATGATCTGGCCGTCCTCGCTGAGCTCATAGACGTTGATGCCGTCGTCGGTGCCGCAGTCCTCCTCGCGGATGATGACCTGCTGGGCCACGTCCACCAGGCGGCGGGTCAGATAGCCGGAGTCGGCGGTACGCAGGGCGGTGTCGGTCAGGCCCTTCCGGGCGCCGCGGGAGGAGATGAAGTACTCCAGCACGTTCAGGCCCTCACGATAGTTGGCCTTGACGGGGATCTCGATGGTGCGTCCGGCGGTGTTGGCCAGCAGGCCGCGCATGCCCGCCAGCTGACGGATCTGGGCCATGGAGCCACGGGCGCCGGAGTCGGCCATGATGAAGATGGGGTTGAACTGATCCAGGTTCTCCATCAGGGCGTCGGACACCTGGGAGGTGGTGGCCTCCCACTCCTTGACCACCAGGCGATAGCGCTCGTCGTTGGTCAGCAGGCCGAACTTGAACATCCGCTCGATCTCCATGATGCGCTCCTCGGTGGTGGCGATCAGGTCGTACTTCTTGGGCGGGATGGACATGTCGTAGATGGAGACGGTCAGGGACGCCAGGGTGGAATAGTGGTAGCCCTGGGCCTTGATGACATCCAGCACCCCGGCGGAGATGGCGAAGCCGTGCTTGTCGATGCAGCGCTCCACGATCTGGCCCAGGCCCTTCTTGCCGCACACGAAGTTGATCTCCGGGTTGAGGCAGGTCTCGGGGTCGGTGCGGTCCTGGAAGCCCAGATCCTGGGGGATCTGCTCGTTGAAGATCAGACGGCCCACGGTGGTGCGGATCATGCGGGTGATCTCCTGGCCGTTGCAGACGCCGGTGCGGCGCACCAGGATGGGCTCGTGCATATCCAGGGCGTCCTGGTTCTGGATGGTGGCCAGGTCGATGAAGTTGGTGTTGGTCTTCTTGCGGTCCAGCAGGCACTGGTCATAGGCCAGCCGGGCCTCGGTATCGCTGGAGAAGACCCGCAGCACCTCCCGGGGCAGCTCGCCCTTTTCGGCGGCCTCGGCGGCCAGGAAAGCGGTGGTGCGGATATAGGGGACATAGCGGTCGGTGTGCTCGGTGTCCCGGACCCAGACGGTGTCCTCGCCGTCCACCTCCCCGTTCTGCAGGGCGGCGGCCACGTCGGCGGGGGAGGCGAAGGCACGGCCCGGCTCCGGGTTGCGCTCCCGCTCGTAGGTCAGGTAGTAGGAGCCCAGCACCATGTCCTGGGTGGGCACGGTGACGGGAGAGCCGTCCTGGGGCCGCAGCAGGTTGTTGGCGGAGAGCATCAGGATGCGGGCCTCGGCCTGGGCCTCGGCGGACATGGGCACGTGAATGGCCATCTGGTCGCCGTCGAAGTCG
Organism: Oscillospiraceae bacterium; assembly: GCA_017480395.1. Lineage (GTDB taxonomy): Bacteria > Bacillota > Clostridia > Oscillospirales > Oscillospiraceae > UMGS1766. The sequence goes on from JAFVAS010000262.1 coordinate 2,751, forward strand.
GCGTTGAAGGCGGTGCAGTTGAGGGGGTGGAGCTTCAGGGCC
>JAFVAS010000263.1 GCA_017480395.1 Oscillospiraceae bacterium
GATGCCGATGATCTGCGCCTCGCTCTCCACGCTGCAGGGCCCGGCCATGACGGCGAAGTTTCCTCCGCCCACTTTGATGCCGTTGACGTCCACCACCGTGTCCTCCGGATGGAACTTGCGGTTGGCCTTTTTATAGGGCTCCTGCACCCGCATGACCCGCTCCACATGGGCGTTGAGCATGATCTCGTCCTCATCCAGGGCCACGGTGTCCCCCACCAGGCCCAGGATGGTGCACCCCTCGCCGATGGTGATGCCTACCTTGAAATTCATCGCCTCGAATTTGGCGACCAGCTTGCGGATGTCGGACTGCTCCGTACCCGGCTTCATGATTACGACCATAAGAAATCCCTCCTATTGGCAAAACGAAAAGGAGCCCATTGACGGAATCAATGAGCTCCCTGACATCGGGTCACATCGGCCGCCGCAGTGCGACAGCTCACCAGTTCCGCATTGATTCCATCACAAGGCAGCCGGAGCCGATAAATCGAGCCCAGCCAAAGGAGGTGACGGAATAGACGGAAGCGGAAAATTGACGCATGATGCAGCCTCGTTTCACTTTAGTTGAGTAAATTATAGCGGCTTGCACCGCGTTTGTCAACGCATTTTGCAAATTCTCCCGGCGGGGATCTCACCCGACGCTGGTCTCCACCCCGAGGAAGATGGGGGCGCAGGCGTTGGCGTCCATGATCAGATAGACGAAGGGGTGATCCAGAATCACCTCGGGCATGGGCTCCGGCATGACGGAGCCGGCCTCCAGAACGATCCAGGTGGCGGCGGCGGCCTGGGTACCCGCCTCATCCACGGTGAGGGAGGTCTTGTGGATCACCTGGCTGAGATAGAGGGGCGAGAGGTCGGGGGCGATGGCGGAGAAGTCGGCGCGCAGCGGATCAAAGGCACCGCCCATACCCAACTGCTCCAGGGCCTCCCGCAGCGAGACGCCGGACTCCGTGTGGAATTTGGGCAGGGCGGTCTCCACCTGGATGTCCTGGGCCTGCTCCAGCAGGGCGCGCAGCCCCGCTCCGTCCAGGTCGTCCAGCAGGGTCTCCAGCGCAACCCCCTCCCGGGGCAGCAGGGCGACAAAGGCGTATTGCCCGCCCTGGTAGGGCTTGACAAAGCCGGTGGCGTCGGCGCACTCCAGGTAGCCCCACTCGGTGCCGTGCATCATGGGTACGGTCTGCTCGGCCCCGTCCAGGGCGGTGAAGACGCCGTCGCTCACCTGGTAGTCGGAATAGGGATCCCTCCACAGGGCGTCAAAGCTCAGGGCGTTGACCAGCACCAGGGCGCTGTCCCCGTCCAGCTTTTGCAGCAGCTCCGGGATGCGGTCGCGGGTGTGCTCACGCACCCAGTCGTTGATCTCCCCCACCGTGGCGTCGGAGAAGGGCTCCTGGACCAGGCTCGCCCGGTAAATCCGCTCCATTGCGGCCTGGAAGTCCGGCTCCAGCTCCAGTCCCTGGGCCGTATTGAGCCAGAGACGGTTGGCCATGGCCAGCACCTCGTCCCCCTCGGCCCCGGAGAGCAGACCGCCCAGTACGGCGTTGAGCCGCGTCACATCCAGCCCCAGCACCTGCTCCAGCGCGGCGCGGGTCTCCCCCGCCGCGCCGTTGGCCACCATGCCCAGCGCCGCGTAGAGGGAATAGGGGGAGAGCAGCAGGTTACTCTGCCCGTCCCAGCAGCTGTGCAGCAGCGAGAGGCCAAAGTCCCCGGCGGCGTCGGCAAAGGCGGCCATCTCCTCGGCGTCGGTCTCCACCCCGCCGGAAACCGCCAGCACGGTATTCCCCGTCTCCGGGTCGGGCTGTTCGCCCCAGGTCACCGCCCAGAGGCTGCCCGTCCCGTCGGCCAGGCTGTACCGCTCCGCCGTGGGGACGGCGGAGGTCTCCGGATTAAGGCTGAGGCTGTCCACCATGGACTGGAGGTCGGTTTCATTTCGCGCCCAGTCCTCCCCGGGGACATAGCCCTCCAAATAGAGGGTGCCCTGCTGGGTCGGGAGATCGAAGATCAGGCACATCCAATGCTCACCGCCGATGTCCTCGGTGAAGGAGGTGCCGCTCACGCCGCCCGCGGTGGTGAAATCCTCGATGGTGACGCCGGTGCCACACAGACCCACGGGCTCGAAGGCGTAGCGCAGCAGCAGCTCATAGTCCGCCCCCTCCGGGGCAAACGCATAGCCAAACCCATCCCCGGCCTGGTGGTAGGCCCAGTACCGCCAGCCAGCGGGCAGGGTGAAGGAGAATTGCACCGCGCCTTCCACGGACGCAGGCTTCTCCGGCGGATTCGGCTCCTCCTGGGTGTCGGGCTCCACCGGCGTCTCCACGCCGGAGGCGGCGGGGGCACTCTGCCCCGGCTCGACCGCCGGAGCGCACCCCGCCAGGGAGAGGACAAGGGCAATGATGAGCAAAGTTGAGATCCATTGTTTCATAACGAACCCTCCTGTTCTGTTTCGTTCTATCTTTTAAGACGACGGCAAACCGAAAAAGTTCCCTCTCCAGCAAAAAAGAATTCATGATTCACAAAGATTCCCCCGCCCCATCTTGACAGGCATGAAATGGAATGCTAGGATTAGTGCCGAGCAATACGTCTGGACAAGGAGGCGAAAACGCATGGCAAGGAAATGGGTCGCCGTCTACCAGGAGGAGGATCTGCCCTACGGGGATGAGATCCGCATCTCCATTGAGGGCACGGAGGCGGGGTTTGTCGCCGTTCCCGAGACCGGAGACGACTTGGGCCTGATGCCCATGGACACCCCGGACGAGGCCAGGGAGGAGCTGGCCTACAACTTCGCGGGCTATGACACCTTCCGCTGGCTGGACGAGTAACGCACCAGAATCCACATCATACAAGGCCGCTCCGATTGACGGGGCGGCCATTTTCATTTATAATTATTTCAACCTCACCTGAGAAAGGATTGATTTTCCATGTTCTCCCGTTCCAGCGGTATTTTGCTGCATCTGACCAGCCTGCCCGGCCCCTACGGCATCGGCTCCCTGGGCCAGACGGCGATGGACTTTATCGACTTCCTCTCCGACGCCGGTCAGAGCTATTGGCAGATTCTCCCCCTCGTCCCCACGGGAGAGGGCAACTCCCCCTATATGTCCCCCTCCTCCGCCGCCGGAAACCCGGCCCTCATCGACCTGGATGAGCTGCACAAGCTGGGCCTGCTGACCCGGGAGGAGCTGGACAGCTGCCGCTGCGACGCCCCGGATCGGGTGGATTACGGCTTTGTCCAGCGCACCCACGCCCCGCTGCTCCGCCGCGCCTATGACCGGGCCACCCCGGCGCTGCGCAGTCAGGCGGAGGCCTTCGCCGCACAGCACACCGACTGGCTGGCGGATTATGCGCTGTTCATGGCCTGCCACGAGAAATTCGGCACCGGCCTCACCGCCTGGCCGGATGAGGATCTGATCCGCCGCAGGCCGGAGGCGCTGAAGCGCTACGCCGCCGAGCTGGCCGACGAGGTGCGGTTCCACTCCTTCCTGCAATTCCTGTTCTACACCCAATGGGATCGCCTGAAGCAGTACGCCAACGAGAAGGGCGTCAAAATCATCGGCGACATGCCCTTCTACGTCTCTGGCGACTCGGTGGACGTCTGGGTGCAGCCGGAGCTGTTCCAGGTGGACGAGGTCCGCGTCAGCAAGCTGGTCGCGGGTGTCCCCCCCGATATGTTCAGCGAGGACGGCCAGTTCTGGGGCAACCCCATCTACAACTGGCCCCGCCACGCCGCCGACCACTACGCCTGGTGGGTCAACCGGGTGCGCATGGCCACCGCCTTTTACGACGTGATCCGCTTTGACCACTTCCGGGGCTTTGACACCTACTGGGAGATTCCGGTGGAGGCCAAGTCCGCCAAGGAGGGCCGCTGGCGCGAGGGACCGGGGATGCTCCTGCTGGACGAGCTGCGCCGGCAGGTGCCCCAGGCTCAGTTCATCGCGGAGGATCTGGGGGATCTGACCCCCTCCGCCGTGGCGTTCATTCATAAGAGCGGCCTGCCCGGCCTGCGGGTGATGACCGACGCCTTTTATGACCTGGGCGGCTCCTCCTCCTTCCTCCCCCACAACTGCATTCCGGACGCCATCATGTACACCGGCACCCACGACACCCCCACCTTTGTGGAGTGGCTCTTCGCCCATGCCAACGACGCCCAGCGGCGCTATGCCATGGAGTATCTCCGCCTGAACGAGCAGGAGGGCTATGGCTGGGGCGTGATCCGCGGCGCGTGGGGCAGCGTGTGCTGTCTCGCCATCGCCCCCTTCCAGGACGTGCTGGGCCTGGGCGGCGACGCGCGGATGAACACCCCGGGCACCCTGGGCGACCACAACTGGAGCTGGCGGGTGCGTAAGGAGGCCCTGAACCCCCAGGTGGCCCATCAGCTGCACCACCTCACCTGGCTCTACGGCCGGACAAAGCGTTGACCAAAACCGTCGAAAACCGCCTGCATCCATAGGATACAGGCGGTTTTTCTGTCATTTCAGCTCAAAAGCGTGCGCTGGGCGGCGCTCTCCCACTGTGCGTCGGTCAGCGGCTGGCTGACCTCAACGAGGGCGGCCCGGTTTTTCTCGCCGATCAGACGGGTTGTGCCGTCATCTGCGGCAAGAGCCGGGATATTGCGGGAAAGGTCATTCATAACTGCCTGCCGAAGCCCGGGGGTCAGGCAGAGATAGCTCTGGCTGGAGACGCTGTGCTCCGTCCCCACCTCCCAGTAGTCATAGACCCGCACCAGAACGGTGCCGTTGACGGTCAGGCCCGCCGCCTGGGGTATCTCCCCCTCCCAGAGGTCGCTGAGCCGCACCACAGGGAAATCCTCCGCCGCACGGTGGAGGGAGACGCCGCCGGGATCTGCTTGGCTGACGTTGGGGAAAATCAACCCCAGGCAGAGAATCAGCAGGGCGAACGCCCCCGGGGCCAGGGCCAGGGCCCGGTTTCTCCACCAGAGGGCCAGGGCGCAGGCCACTCCCACCGCCAGCAGCAGGAGCAGAAAGAGCGGCGTGTTCGCCCGGTCATCCAACAGCGCCAGGCAGAAGGCGGCGATGCCGCCCCCAGGGAGCACCCAGACCGTCAGGCCGTGCACCCAGCCTGAGACCCGGGTGCCGAGGGTGAAGAGGTTGGCCCCGAAAACGGCCATGAACAGCACCGCCATCCCCCGCAGCGCCAGGCCGCGGTAGGACAGCAGCCAAGCCACGCCGCCATAGAGCCCCCAGGAGAGGGCCGAACACAACGCAGACAACGCCAGCAGCATGAAAATCCAGAAGATGAGACCCCACCGATTTTCATGCAGGCAGCCGTCCGCCCGCAGCTTTTCCAGAAGTCCCGCCCGATACTGGGCCGCACAGGGCAGCGAGGTATAGATGGCCATGCCGTTGAAGCCGCCAACCAGACGATAGCCGAAGCGGTCCCCATCCTCCAAACTCTCCGCATATTTGCTCGCGCCGAAGGGGAATACGGCGTAGGACAGGTCGTTCCGGGATGTTTTGACAAATTCCCCGGAAAGCAGTCCATTCGGGTCGGACAGCTCCAGCCCCTTTTGCGCCAGACGGTTAAGCCGCGCCTCCAGGCGCAGCGGATCGCGGCCCAGATTGAGAAAATAGAGATACCTGCGCATCCTGTCACTCCCCTCAGAGCTTGACCGGGATTTCCCGGGAAATGGTCAGGCTGTCCGGGGTCACCCGGCAGCAATAAGCGTGAACTTCGACCCCCGCCTGCGCCGCCTCCCGCAGGGCGCGTCCAAAGGCAGGGTCGGTGGCGTCGTTGGGCTCCAGCCAGCGCATATCATCCATCTGAACCACAAAACAGACCGCCGCCTGGAACCCCTCCGACACCGCGCGCGTCAGCTCCCGCAGATGTTTTGTGCCCCGCTCAGTGGGCGC
>JAFVAS010000264.1 GCA_017480395.1 Oscillospiraceae bacterium
AGTCCCTGAGGCTGATCCGCATCTGACTTTTTCATAGCAGATTCTTACAGGGGCAAGGCTGATTGCCTTGCCCCTCTTTTTCTTGATAAAGGCAGTTTAGAGGCCACCTGACCGCCAGCTGGCTTGTAAAGCGTCTTTATTATGACAGAACAGATAAGGAGGACCGGAATGAACGAGCAAATTAACCAGAAAAAGAAAAAAGGCATCAGCTATGCAAAATGGGGCTATATTTTCATCTTGCCCTTCTTCGTGGTCTACATCCTGTTCACCCTGACGCCGCAGCTGATGACCTTCTACAATTCTCTGTTTGAGAATTATCGGGACGGCCTATCCCAGATCGGCCCCAACTTTGTGGGCTTCAAGAACTACATCACGCTGTTCCGCCCGGACAACACCGGCAGCATTGGAATCCTCAAGTACATTGGCAACACCCTGATCCTCTGGCTCATGGGCGCCGTACCCCAGATCGTCATCGCGCTGGTTCTGGCGGTGTTCTTCACCAGCTACCGGCTGAACATCAAGGGACAGCAGTTCTTTAAGACGGTCATCTACATGCCCAACCTGATCATGGCCTCCGCCTTCTCCATGCTGTTCTTCACCCTCTTCTCCCCCGTCGGCCCCATCAACCAGTTGGTGTTGGCCGCAGGCTGGGCGGACAAGGCCATCGAATTTCTGACCATCAAGATATCCGTCCGGGTGCTGATCTCCATCATGAACTTCCTGATGTGGTTCGGCAACACCACCATCCTTCTGATGGCGGGCATCCAGGGCATCGACCAGAGCATGTTCGAGGCCGCCGAGATCGACGGCGCCAACTCGCTGCAGGTCTTCTTCCGGGTGACCATTCCCCTGCTCGCCCCCATCCTGGTCTACACCATCATCACCGCTATGATCGGCGGCCTGCAGATGTTCGATGTGCCCCAGATCCTCACCAACGGCAAGGGTACGCCGGACCGCGCCAGCATGACCCTGGTCATGTACCTGAACAACTATCTCACCACCAGCAAGAACTACGGCATGGCCGGCGCGGTGAGCGTGGTGCTCTTCATCGTCTCTGCGGTTCTGAGCATCTTCGTTTACAGCTCGCTGTCCAGGCAGTATAAAGATTAAGGAGGGTGGATCATGAAAAATTCGGCCAATACCAAAGGCGCGATCCAGATGATCGTGATTCGCGTGGTCGCCTATGCGATTCTCATCTTCCTGAGCATTCTCTACCTCTTCTCCTTCTACATGCTGATCATCAACGCCACCCGCTCCAACGCCGAGCTCCAGTCCGGCTTCGCGCTGCTGCCCAAGGGGCACTTCCTGGAGAACCTGAAAAACGCCTGGACGGACGCCTCCATCAACATCCCCCGGGGCATGCTCAACAGCTTTATCATCGCCGGCTGCTCCGCCGTCCTGACCACCTACTTCTCGGCGCTGACCGCCTACGGCATCCACGCCTACACCTTCAAGCTCAAGAAGGCGGCCACCCTCTTCATCATGGCCATCATGATGATCCCGCCCCAGGTCTCCGCCGTGGGCTTCATCCAGCTGATGTATCGGTTCCATCTGACCAACAACTATATCCCCCTCATCATCCCCAGCATTGCCGCCCCCGTGGTCTTCTTCTATATGAAGCAATACCTGGAGAGCGTACTGCCCATGGAGATGGTGGAGGCCGCCCGCATTGACGGCTGCGGCGAGTTCAGAACCTTCAACCAGATCGTTCTGCCCATCATGAAGCCCGCCATCGCCGTGCAGATGATCTTCGCCTTCGTCAGCTCCTGGAACAACTACTTCATCCCCGCCCTCCTGCTGGACAAGGCGGAGCTGAAAACCGTCCCCATCATGATCGCCCAGCTGCGCTCCGCCGACTATTCCAAGTTCGACATGGGCAAGGTGTATATGTTCATCCTGCTGGCCATCCTGCCGGTTCTGATCGTCTACATCATCCTGTCCAAGTCCATCATCAAGGGCGTCACCGCCGGCTCCGTCAAGGGATAACCCCCGTAAACACCGCGAAACAGACAAAACACCCCATGCTTGTCATGGGGTGTTTTGCGCAGGAACAGAAAGGAAACAACACATGCTGAGAGAATTGGGCTTTTACAGGGGCGTCAATCTGGGGGGCTGGCTCTCCCAATGCGACTACAGCGCGGATCGGCTGGATCACTTCATCACCGAGCCGGACTTTGCCCGCATCGCGGCGTGGGGTTTTGACCATGTCCGCATCCCCATCGACTACAACGTGATTTTAAACCCGGATGGCACCGAAAGCGACGCCGGCTTTGCCCGGATCGACGCCGCCCTCGCCCTCTGCGAGACCTACGGGCTGCACACGGTGCTCGATCTCCACAAGACCCCGGGCTTTTCCTTCGACGCCGGGGAGCATGAGGCCGGGTTCTTTGACAGCCAGCAGTATCAGGAGCAGTTCTATCAGATCTGGGAGGCCTTTGCCCGGCGCTACGGACATCTGACGGATCGAGTCATGTTTGAGCTGCTCAACGAGGTGACGGAAGCGGAGTATCTGAGCGCCTGGATGCGCATCTCCTCGGAGTGCATCCGCCGCATCCGCCGCCACGCCCCGGAGATCCGCATTCTGCTGGGCAGCTACCACCACAACGGGGCCAGGGAGGTGCAGTACCTGGACGCCCCCTATGACGCGCGCGTGCTCTACAACTTCCATTGCTACGAGCCCATCACCTTCACCCACCAGGGGGCCTACTGGAATGAGGCGCTGAACAACGACAACCGCTACACCTTTATGGAGAGCGGCGCGTCGGAGGCCTATTTCGAGGCGCTGTTCGCCCCGGCCATCGCCAAGGCCAGGGCCGAGGGCACGGAGCTCTACTGCGGTGAATACGGCGTGATCGACGTGGTGCCCCCGGAGGAGGCGCTGAAGTGGTTCAAGACCATCCACGCCGTGTTTGAAAAATACGGCATCGCCCGCAGCGTGTGGAGCTACAAGGAGATGGACTTCGGTCTCTCCGACGCCCGGATGGACGGCGTCCGGGAGGAGCTGCTGGGCTATCTATAAAACACGACAAAGCGCCGGAGGCATCGTAAGGATGCCTCCGGTGTTCCCTTTCGCCAAAAAAAGTGACGGCCGGATGATCCGGCCGTCACACGCTTTATTTGGTTTCTTTGCAGGGAAGGCTCGCGGATTACTGCGCCCGCAGGGCGGCGTCCACGGCGTCGGCGCAGTTGCGGCCATCCACCATGGCCTTGACCACCAGGGACTGGCCGGTGCGGCAGTCGCCGCAGGCGAAGATATTGCCCTTGGCGGCATAGGCCGGAGCCGCGATGTTGGTACGGCCATCGGTATCCAGGCCGAAGCTCTGGGCCACATAGCCCTCGGGGCCGATGAAGCCGGCGGCAATGATCAGCAGATCGCAGGGGAGGGTCTTCTCGCTGCCGGGAATCTCGTGGAGGGAGAGGCGGAAGTGGTCGTCATACCGGGCGTCCAGATCCACCGTGGTGACGGAGACGATCTCCCCGTTCCCGTCGGCCTGCACCGCCTTGAGGGTGGTCTGGTAGACGTGGGGATCGCCGAACTTGGCCTTGCACTCCTCCTGGGAGAAGTCGTGCTTCTGCTCGGCGGGACGGGGCGGATGGGCCTCGTGGATGAACACGCGGCCGGTCTTTTCGGGCAGCATCTCGATCTGGGTGATGGAGACGGCCCCCTGACGCAGGGAGGTGCCCACGCAGTCGTTGCCGGTGTCGCCGCCGCCCACGATGACCACCTGTTTGCCCTGGGCCACAATGGGCTCGTCGCCGTCCAGCACGGCCCGGGTGGTGGAGGACAGGAAGTCCACGGCGGAGACGATGCCCCGGACGCCCTCGGCCCCCTCCAGCTTGAGGGAGCGGGCGTTGCCGGTGCCAACGGCCAGGACAACGGCGTCGAACTCGGCGGCCAAATCCTCAGCCTTGGCATCCACACCGACGTTGACGCCGGTCTTAAAGGCGACGCCCTGCTGCGCCAGGGAGGCCACCTTGCGGTCCACGACCTCCTTGTCCAGCTTCATGTTGGGGATGCCGTACTCCAGCAGGCCGCCGGGACGGTCGTTCTTCTCAAAGACGGTGACGCTGTGGCCCAGATCGGTGAGCCGCTGGGCGGCGCTCAGGCCGGCGGGGCCGGAGCCGATGACGGCCACCTTCTTGCCGGTGGGCTCGGCCCGCTTCTCCGGGTTGCCGGAGGCGTAGTGGGCCTCGGTCACATAGCGCTCCAGCTTGCCGATGCCCACGGCCATGGTGCGGATGGAGCGGGTGCAGTTGGACTGGCACTGCTTCTCCTGGGGGCAGACCCGGGAGCACATCTCGGGCAGCATGGAGGCGGAGCGGATCAGCTGATAGGCGCCCTCCAGGTCGCCGGAGCGGGCCAGGGCGATGAAGTCGGTGACGGGCACATTGGCGGGACAGGCGTTCTGGCACCAATGGGTGGGACACTTCAGGCAGCGGGCCAGCTCCTCCTGGGCCTGCTCCGGGGTATAGGTGGACTCGATGACCGCAAAATCGTGGACGCGGGCGTCCAGGTCACGAATGGCGGGAGCGGTGCGCTGCTCGGCCATATTGGGGTCTTTGACGGGTACGAACAGAGAGTTATCCTGCATCCACATAACTTATGCACCTGCCTTTTCGTCGATGTAGCTCACGGCGTTGTTGCCGGAGGCAAAGGAGGAAGCCACGCCCCAGGTCAGCTCGGAGATGACGGCCAGAGTGCCGTTGATGTGCATGGCGGAGGTGGCGTCACCCACGCCGTAGAGACCGGGGATGAAGCTGCCGTCATTGCGGAGGACACGGCACTGGCCGTCCACCATCAGGCCGCCCAGGCTGGCCTCGGAGAACCGCTGGCCGCGGACAGCGTAATAGGGGCCGTGATCGGAGACGGGCAACAGCTTGTCGGCGGGCTTGCCAAAGTCCTCGTCCACGCCCTTGGCGCAGAACTCGTTATAGCGGCGGACGGTCTCCACCAGGGTGTCGGGATTCATGCCGATCTTCCTGGCCAACTCCTCCAGCGTATCTGCAGTGGCGCAGGGCGGGATGGGCAGCTCGGCCTCCTCCTTCAGCTCCTCCTCCCAGGTCTTGTAGAGGCTGGCCTTGGAGGCGAAGGCGGGATTGCTGATGGTGCGGTCAGCGATCATCTCATAGACATCCCGGCTCTGAATGGCCCAGGAGACCTCAGCGGGCTGGAAATGGATCTGGGGCGTCATGCCGAACAGGTGGCCGGTCTCGTCGATCCAGCGCTTGCCGTTCAGGTTGATCTGCAGCATCTCCGGCTCCAGGGCGATGTCGGCCAGCACGTTGGAGAAGGGGTGGTGCTTGGGGCCGAACATGGAGACGTTCAGGCGATCGGGATCGGGCTCCACCCCCAGCTCCCGCAGCATGAGAATGCCGTCGCCGGTGTCGCCGGGGACGCTGAAGCGGTGGATTTTGGTCTCGCCCTCGAAGAACCAGGGCTTGAACTCCCGGATCAGGTCGTCGTTCTTGCCGAAGCCGCCGGTGGCCAGCACCACCACCGGGGCGTTGATCTGAACCTCGCCGCCGGGATCGCGGGCCAGCACACCGCAAATCGCGCCGTTGTCATCCAACAGCAGGTGCTCTGCGGCGGTCTCGGTGTAGATCTCCACCGGCAGGCCCTCCCGCTCGATGGTCTCCAGCATGGTGTACTTGACGAAGGTGCCGCCCCAGCCGGGGCCGATGGCGTCGTCGCGGCAGTTCAGGTTGTCCCGGATGCGGTTGGGGAAGTCCAGCAGACCGGGGCCGTAGATGGGGCCGTGGGCGTCGGCGTCCCCCAGATTGACCAGATTGTAGACCTGGTGGCAGTCGGTCAGGGTACATAGCCAGTCGAAGAACTCGCCGGTACCATAAACGGCGGTGCGCACCACGCCCTCGTCCAGCACATGGTTGGTGACGTTGAGGTAGTGCTGGATGGCGTTCTCCCGCACGTCGGGCATGCCCGCCTCCTCGTGCCACTTGGTGTAGACCGGGAAATAGGCGTGGGCGTAGTCGGTGTTGCCGCCCAGCTTGCTGGACTTCTCCAGCACGATGACCTTCTTGCCCTGCTGGGCCGCCCGGACGGCACCCACCAGGCCGGTGCCGGCGCCGCAGACCACCACGTCGGCCTCCAGGATGGTGCGGTCATGGGCGGGAACGGTCAGATCCGCCTCGGTGTCGATGATGGAGGCGGTGTGACATACCTTGGCGCACAGACCGCACTGGACGCACTTGTCCTGGTCGATCTCGTACTTGTTGCCGACCCAGTCGATGGCCTGCATGGGACACTCGGAATAACAGTTGTGGCAGCCCACGCAGTTGTTCGTGATCTGGAACATAATAGTAGAATCCCTCCTGTCTGATAAATTTGCTACATATATTATAACAAAAAGGGTGGGCCCTTGTATTTGTGCCAGAGGTAAAAAAATTTCATTTTTCATGTGCATGTAGCACATATGGAAAATAAGACATAACTAACCATTGTGCTCAACGCACAAATTAAAATGATTCTTAGGTCACGGCGCACATAGACACAATTTGTTCACAAATGGTATAATGCCAAGAGAATATGCCTTTTCTCCCCATGCTCCGATCGGGGGAGCGGATGCGCGGGACGGAGAGGCAGCCATTCGTCTGCCGTGAGAGCGGCAAAAGAAAAAAGAAGGAGGTTGTCTATTTGATTACCAATACCTTGGGTTCCGCATTGTTTGTCATTGCGGCCATCGCGGTCTTCATCATTCTGTGCTATCGGAATGTCCACACCGGCATCGCGGCGATCATTTCCGCGGCCATCGCCGCCTTTGGCTCCACCAATGCCTTCTATGTCTCCATGTTCGAGGTGTTCCCCTCCGGTGTTGCTTCCCTGGTCTCCATGATGTTCTGGGTCTTCACCATGTCCGGACTGCTGGGCTTCCTGATGGATGAGACCGGCTGCTCCAAGGCCGTGGGCAACAAGATGATCCAGCTGCTGGGCAAGGATCGCGCCTGGATGGCCATCTCCGCCACCTCTGTCATCCTGATGCTGGCCGGCGTCGGCACCTTCATCTTCGTGGTCGTGGTTGTCGCCGCGCCCCTGATGCAGTCCGCCAACCTGCCCCGGAAGGTCGGCATGATCGCCGCCCAGGGCATCGCCCCCGCCATCAACTTCTGCATGCCCGTGCCCAACGTGCCCGGCTCCCTGCCCAACATGTTCCTGGGCACCAGCCTGTATGACGCCCCCGTGCTGTCCATCTGCATCGGCATCATCGGCATCGTTCTGTTCGTGCTGTATCAGCTGCACCTGGTCAAGCAGGCCCGCAAGAACGGCCAGGGCTATGACGGTCCCGCCGTGGAGGAGCTGGATCTCGACAAGCAGGATCTGCCCAGCTTCGGCACCTCCATCATTCCTCTGGTGGTCGTGGTCGTTGTGGCCATCATCCTGAGCCGGATCAACGCCCCCTGGCAGACCTGGTCCACCATCCTGGTGGCTCTGGCCCAGTTCGCTGGCTCCGTGGTGCTGGTCGCGCTGCACTTTGACCGCTGCAAGAAGGTCGGCTTCGTGCGCATCCTGTCCCAGGGCTGCACCAGCATGTGGGGCTTCCTGATGCTGGCCGGCTGCGTCTACGGCTTCGGCAACGTCATCACCTCCGCCGCCTGCATCACCCCCGTCCAGGAGTGGGTGCTCGGCCTGTCCCTGAACCCCTACATCACCGCCATGATCTCCGTGGCCGTCATCGCCGGTCTGTGCACCGACGGTATCACCGCCATGATGATCTGGCTGCCCATGTTCGGCCAGACCTATCTGGATATGGGCGTCAACGCCGGTGCCCTGCGCCGTCTGCTGCTGTGCACCACCCAGACCTTCGACTCCCTGCCTCACGCCCAGTCCGTCGCCAACACCCTCGGTGTGTTCGGCCTGACCCACAAGGACGCGTACAAGGAGCTGTTCATCACCACCGTCGTCTTCCCGACGATCTTCTCCATCATCTGCTGCATCCTCTGCATCATCTTCTATTGATCCTGCCGCCTGCACCAGATGCTCCCCCAAGAACAACGAAAGGGGCCGCTTTTGCGGCTCCTTTCGAGTTTGTTGGCAAATACATTTTTTTGTGCTACAATAGTCCCAACTCTGACAACACCCACGCTAGGAGGGTTTTTCCATGGCAATGCCAAATATGAAGGGCAGCTCCTCTCCCCTGCTGCGGGCGATGTATATCGTCCTAGTGCCGGTGGTGCTGCTGATCGTGCTGCTGAACTCCGGCTGGCTCCAGCGCCTGCTGCCCGCCGCCGCCGTCCACGGGGAGACGTACAGCGTGGTGCGCTATAACTACTATTACTTCGACTACTACAACGCCTTCCTGGAGGAAAACGCCGACCGGCTGGACGAGCTCCACTATGACCCCTCAACCAACGCCGGACAGCAGAATTACGCCGACGGCGTCACCTGGCGGGAATACTTCCGGCAGCAGGGCGAGCAGGCGCTGATGGAGACCGCCTACTACTGCGACCTGGCGGAGGCGGCGGGATACGTCTTCTCCGAGGAGGAATTGGCCCCCATCCAGCGCAGGCTGGAGGACAACGAGGCCGCGCGCATCAGCTATGGCATCCGCTCCGCGAGCAGCTACTACGTCTCCTACTATGGCCCCGGCATGAATGAGAGCCGCTACACCGCGGAGCTGACCCGCTCGGTGAAGGCCCAGGCCTACAAGGCCCACCTGATCGACGCCTATCAGCCCGGCGAGGCGGAGATCGCCGCCTGGCTGGCCGACCACTCCGGCGCAGACTACCAGGGGGTCAACGTCCGGGCCATCACGCTGAAGGCCATCTCCGACCGGAGCACCGGCGAGGTGGGCACCCCCCAGCTCACGGCCCTTTCGGCCCAGCTCGACCGGCTGGGGGCGCGCTATGCCGCAGGGGAGGATTTCGCTGACCTGCAGGCCGCCTTCTCCACCCGCTCGGCGGGAGATTCCGCCGGGGCGATGACCGTCACCCGGGCCTCCGATCTGCCCGAGGGCCTGCTGGACGAGCTGCTCGGCGACCAGGCCGCGCTGCCGGACACCCTCAGCTATGTGGATGAGGCAGAGGGCGTCGCCTACTTCCTGGTGATCGACGGCTTCGCCGGCTCCGGCCTGACGCTGGAGGCGGAGGCGGCGCTGAGCGAGGCGGCCATCGCCGCCCAGGAGGAAGCCATGGGCGGCTACCAGGTGGAGCGCAACCCCATCGGCATGCTGATCGCCACGTCGTAACGGGAGGGATACCATGGCAAAGAAGAAAAAGGGCCCTGTGGCCCAGGATCACCGCACCGGCGCCACCGAACAGCAGGTGGCACAGGCCCGTCAGCAGACCGCCGAGGAACAGCAGCAGCAGGAGAAGATCTCCAAGCGCTCCCGGTTCCTGTTCTGGTTCACCCTGGTCATGCTGGTGGTCATCTTCGCCGGGCGCTGGATCTGGGCCATCATGCAGGACTATTACCGCAGCTTCGTCACCCTCGGCACCTCCATGAGTGAGGCGGTGGACAACATGGAGGGCCTGACCCCCACCGGCGACGAGGGGCTGCTGCTGCGCCCTGACCGGGATGCCTGGGACCTCTACAAGGCGTCCCGCCTGGCTGACCAGGTGACGGTCACCGCCGACGACGGCGCGACCCTCCACGCCTACTACTACGACGAGGGCAGCGACCTGACCGTGGTCTTTGTCCCCCGCTTTGCCCAGGACGGCAGATCTGACTTCCTGGCGGGCACCTGGCTGGGGGAGACCACCGGCTGCAACCTGCTGCTTCTCGACCCCCGGGGCCACGGGGAGAGCGGGGGGGACTACTTCAGCTACGGCGTCTATGAGCAGTACGACCTGGTGCGCTGGCTGGAGTGGGCCGGGGAAAACACCACCGGGCGGCGCTTCATCCTCTGGGGAGAGGCCACCGGCGCCAACACCATCCTCTTCGCCGCGGACAGCGGCATCCTGCCCGACAGCGTGGCCTTCGCCGTGGCGGAGAGCCCCTACGCCTACATCCACGACATCGCCTACCGGGACATCTGGAAGTGGTACACCCTGCCCTCCCAGCCCTTCCTCTTCGCGGTGGAGCGGCGCCTCGCCCACAGCGACGCGGGCTACACCATCCAGGACACCAACCTGGGGGCCAAGCTGGCCGACTCGGAGCAGAGCCTCCCGGTGCTGTTTCTGACCAGCGCGGCGGATGAATATATCCTCCCCGCCTGGAGCGCCACCGTTGTCGACGCCTACTCCGGCGAGAAGGAGTGGCTCACCGGGGGCGGCAGCCACGGCACCGTCTACTCCGCCGCCCAGGAATCGGTTCAGGCCACCCTGCGGGATTGGATCGGGGACAAACTGCATTGATCGAATCATCGTGCCGCAGGCAAAGCTTGCGGCACGTTTTGTGCAATAAAACACATTTTTCTGGACTTTCCTGTGCGCATAGACTAAAATAAAAGCAAAGGGGGCGTCATTATGCCGGACAACAATCTCATAACCCAGTTATGCGGCCTGACCAAGGCGCGGAGCCTGCAGCAGCTGTGCGATCTGACCTATCAGATCGTGGGAAACCCGGTCTTTGTGGCCGATCTGGCCCATACCATCCTGGCCTACACCAAGTGCGTTCCGGTGGACGACCCCACCTGGCAGAACACCATCGTCTCCGCCAATCTGGAGCGCAACACCCTCAAGCAGGATCGCCAGGTCAGCTCCGTCCACGACGCCTCCGTCCAGAGCCTGCGCCCGGTGCTGGTGGAGGATGACGAGCTGCCCTTCCCCCGCATCATCCGAACCCTGATGCACAACGGTCAGCCCGTGGGGGTGATGGTGGTCACCGCCTATCTGGCCCCCTTTGCGGAGAACGCGCTGGAGCTGGTGGAGCTGATCGCCTCCTTCATGGTGCCCTGCCTGGTGCGGGAGCGCTACCACGTCTCCGATGACAAGCGGGCGGTGGAGAACTATCTGATCCGCCTGCTGGACGGTGCCAGCTACACCGCCGATCAGGTGCGAAAGCGGCTGGACGTGCTGAGCTATCCCCGGGCGGAGTACAGCTATGTCCTCTGCGCCTACGCCATCGACGGGGAGGAGGACAGCGTCAGCGTGCCGGAGCTGGAGCGGGAGCTGGCCGAGGTGCTGCACGGCAAGGCTTTCACCTATGACAGCGCCATCGTCTGCGTCTTCGGCGACGATACCCCCTTTGCCGAGCGGGAGATCCAGCGCCATGCGCTGACGGAGCTGCTGGACCGGCGCAAGCTGGTGGCGGGGGTCAGCCGCCGGGTGGAGGATCTGTCCCGGCTGCGGGACTACTACCTCCAGGCCCGGGACATCCTGGGCATCGGCCGCAGGCTGGGCCGCCACACCAATATCTATCCCTACGACAGCTTTTCCTCCTTTCTGCTCTTTGACCGCATTCCCCGGGATGAGCTGAACCGCTACTGCCACCAGAAGATCCAGGCGCTGGCCGAATACGACGGCGCGCACAGCACCGACCTGTGCTCCACCCTCCAGGTCTACCTGGATCAGTCCAAGAGCCTGGCCCGGACGGCGGATGTGCTCTATATCCACCGCAACACCGTGCGCTACCGCATCAACCGCTGCATGGAGCTGCTGGACAGCCGGCTGGAGGATGCCAACGAGGTCTTTTCCTATATGCTCTCCCTGCGCGTGTTGGAGTATCAGAGCAAGATCCTCAACGTGCTCCCCGCCCAGAATCCCTTCGGAACAAAGGAAAAGCGTTGAACTCACCCGAAAACGGCCCGCCCCTCGGCGGGCCTTTACTTTTGCACAAAATATGCAGGAAATCCCTGCAAAAATGGGGCAGATTATGGAGTGGTAAAGCCCGTCGAAATATGATACAATGACCACGCTGTGGTCATTGTATCACGCGTGCCGTCACCGGGTGACGACACGCTAAAAAGCCGTCGGAGACGACACATGGCAGCATACCATGTCGCAGACATGATGTAATCTCTGTGGTTTGATACAGGATCGATTTGTCTTTCCCCGAGAGAGATAGAACACAGGAGCACATGATGAGTATTTTCAATCTGATCAGTCTGCTGGGCGGACTGGCCATGTTCCTCTATGGCATGCGCCTGATGGGGGACGGCCTGAAGGAGAGCTCCTCCGGCACCCTGAAAAAGGCCATGGAGCGGCTGACCAACACCCCACTCAAGGCATTTCTGCTGGGTGTGGTGATGACCGCCGTCATCCAGTCCTCCACCGCCACCATCGTCATCACCTCCGGCCTGGTGGGGGCGGGCATCATCTCCCTGCACCAGTCCCTGGGCATCATCATCGGCGCCAACGTCGGCACCACGGTGACGGGCCAGATCATCCGCCTGCTGGACCTGAACGCCTCCGGCGCGGCCTCCTTCCTGCGCATTTTCCAGCCCTCCACCCTCGCCCCCCTGGCGCTGATTGTGGGCATCGTCTGCATCATGGGCCTCAAGAGCAAAAGCTCCAACCTGGTGGGGCAGATTTTTATCGGCTTCGGCGTGCTCTTCTCCGGGCTGCTGAATATGACCGCCGCCGTCAGCTCCCTGAGTGAGAGCGGCATCATCGAGGCGCTGTTCTCCCGCCTGGGGGAAAATCCGCTGATCGGCTATGTGATCGGCGCCGGGGTGGCCTTCATGCTCCAGAGCTCCTCCGCCACCATCGGCATTTTGCAGGCCTTCTCCACCTCCGGCCAGCTGACCTTCAGCGGCATCTACGCCGTGCTGGTGGGCATCTATCTGGGCGACTGCGTCACCACCGCCATCGTCTGCAACATCGGCGCCAAGCCCGACGCCAAGCGGGTGGGCGTGGTCAACATTCTCTTCAACCTCAGCGAGACGGTGCTGATCCTGCTGGTCGTCACCATCATCCACCGGCTGGGCTTCCTGACCAACCTCTGGAACAGCGTCATCGACTCCGGCGGCATCGCCAACACCAACACGGTGTTCAACCTCTCCTGCGCCATCCTGCTCTTCCCCATGCTGGGGGTCTACGAAAAAATCAGCGGGAAGCTGGTGCGCGTCGGCGCGGCCCCCGCGGTCAACGACAAGGTCACCGAAAAGCTGGACGCCCTGAACCCCGTGTTCTTCAGCACCCCGGCCCTGGCCTTTGGCCGCAGCTACGAGGCGCTGCTGATGAGCTATGAGGTGGCCCGGGGCAGCATCAACCGCGCCTTTGACGTGGTCAACCACTATGACGCGGAGCTGGTGGAGCAAATTCGGGCGGACGAGGAGATCCTGGATCAGATGACCGACCGCATCAGCAACTACCTGGTGCAGCTCTCCGGCCACATCACCTCCCGGGATCATGTGGAGATCATGAACCACTACTACACCGTGGCCTCCGAATTCGAGCGGCTGGGCGACCACGCCATGAACATCGCGGAGGAGGCCCAGAACCTCAACGATCAGGGCGTGACCTTCTCCGCCCACGCCCTGGCGGAGCTGACGGTGCTGCGGGAGATCATCGACCGCATCCTGGACTACTCCCTGGAGGCCTTCCAGAACCGCAATGTCGCCGCCGCCCGGCACATCGAGCCGCTGGAGGAGGTGGTGGACGACCTGGTGGCCGTCCTGAAGGAGAACCACCTGGAGCGCCTGCGGGACGGCCGGTGCTCCATCTCCGCCAGCACGGTGTTCCTGAACATGCTGTCCGACATCGAGCGGCTGTCCGACATCTGCTCCAACATCGGCGTGGCCACCATCGCCCGGGTCTATCCGGAGATCAAGCATCAGGTGCATGAATATGTCTCCATGCTTCACTCCGGCCGGGACGAGGCGTTCAACAAGGAATACGACGAGGCCCACGAGCGGTATTTCCGCCTGCTGGCCACCCAGATGGGGAATTGAAACCCAGGCAATGCAAACAAGGTGCCTGCATCGTCAGATGCAGGCACCTTTCTGTCTAGTGCTTAATTGCTGGCCCACCCGGGATCCCCTGCGGGGAGATTATTTCAGCTCCTTCCTTCGAAACCCAAGCCCCCCGGCCAGGATCGTGACAGCCGAGAGCAAGGCGCCGTACAGCGGATAGAAGCCCACGTTGGCGACGTCGGAAAATCGGATCGATCCGTCGTCCAGCGGCACATCCTTCGCGCACAAGTCCAGATAGAGCATCCCCCCGTCAACCTGACCCTGGGGCATCACCCCGTCGATCACCTTGAAAACCTCCCGCAGCGCACCGCCGACATACCGGGGATTCGGGACCCACTCGGTGTCGAACACCCCGTTTTCGCCCATGGTCTCTATCCCGATGTACTCCACACAGCCCAGGGAGAGCTCACACTCGTAGGACACAAAAACGATTCCGGCAATCAGCGCAAGGCAGGCGATCAGCCCGATGGCCCGGGAGCCGATCGCCGCGGACAGGGCGGTAAAGAGCACCGCATAGCATACGGTTCCGATCAGGATGCTCAGAAGCGCCATGCAAAGTCCCCGGAGCGGCACACCGCGGAGCAGCGTTCCGCACAGAACGCCAAAGGGCAGCAGAAACAGGGCCAGCATGGCCACGCAGGCCGTCACGCCGCAGAGAAATTCGGAGCAGATGATCTGCGCCCTTGAGTGCCCCGAGGCTTCCTGATTGCGCATCACGCCGGTGCTCTGCTCCCCGCCGACGG
The DNA here is from genome assembly GCA_017480395.1 of Oscillospiraceae bacterium. Lineage (GTDB taxonomy): Bacteria > Bacillota > Clostridia > Oscillospirales > Oscillospiraceae > UMGS1766. Next base: position 14,552 of record JAFVAS010000264.1, read on the forward strand.
TGAGCGCGATATACGCGGCCATGGCCGCAAACAGGGGGATGAGAAACTCGCCGCCCTCGATCACCGCCTGCACCCGGCAGAACAGGGCAAACCCAACTCCGTACACCAGGGAAAAAATCAGCGTGGCTTTCAGGATCCGATCCCGCCCCATGCGATACATCCCGGCCCGCATCAGATCACGCATCATAACCGCCTCCCACAAGCTGAATAAAGTATTCCTCCAGATCCTCTCCCCCGCCGCAGGCGGCGCGCAGCTCCTCCGCGCTCATCTCCCGGAGGAGCCGCCCGTGATCGAGAAAGCCATAGTGCGTCGCCAGCCTCGCCAGCTCGTCCAGCATGTGGCTGGAAATCAGGATCGTGACCCCATCGTCCCGGTTCAACCGCCAGAGCAGCGCGCGCATCTCGTGGATGCCCTGCGGGTCGAGGCCGTTCATCGGCTCATCCAGAATCAGAAATTCGGGATTCCCGACCAGGGCCAGGGCGATTGCCAGCCGCTGCCGCATGCCCAGGGAGAAATGCCCCGCCCTCTTTTTTCCGGTCTGCTGCAGTCCCACCAGCGTCAGCACCCGCTCCGCCTCCTCCCCGCCGGAGATGCCGAGGAGGAGGCATTGATTCCGCACGTTCTCCCCGGCGGTCATCTCCGGGTAGATGGCCGGCGTCTCGATGACCGCCCCCATCCGCCTGCGGGCCAGGCAGATCTCCCTCTGCCCGTTTTCGATCCCGAACAGCCGATAGCTGCCCCGCGTCGGCTCCTGCAGTCCGCTGATCAGCCGCATGAGCGTGGTCTTCCCCGCGCCGTTTCTGCCCACAAAGCCATAGATGGCTCCCCGGGGAATATGCAGCGACACCTGATCCAGCGCCGTAGATCCCCGATACTGCTTGCAAAGGCGATCCGTCTGCAGGACAAATTCCTCCCCCAAATCCGCATTATCCGTTTTCATCGAACAATCCCTCCTCCCGCATGGAATAAATGATCTCCTGATCCCGGCATTTGACCCGAATGATCTGGTCAAATGCCTCATCCACGCCGCCCGGCTGCCCTCCGACACATCCCCAGGTGAAGGCGTCCTCCGCCGCATCCCGGAACGCCGTTTCGTAGACATACAGGCGGATCACATCCCCCGTCTCCCCAAATTCGTGCTTCGACCTGACCCGCAGGCCGCGCCCGTCCCGGGAGACAAAGCGAATGACCCAGGTGGGACCGCCATTCTCTGTCCCGCCGGTCTGTTCGATCCCGACGGTAAGATCAACCGCATCCCGCGGGGCAGAGAAGCCCCGGAAATAGAGGAAATAGAAGGCGGCAAACAGGATGGCCGCAATTGCCAGCGCAATCCCCGCGCACCTCAGCGCGCCCTTCCTCCGCTGCCGCAGGGATTCGCGGATGACGGATTTAATGGCGGCATCCGCGTCCCTGTTCTCCCGCCCCGGCTCCTCCGCAATCCCCGGCGCGTCCGCTTCGGCGGCGGGTACGGCGGCAGCTGCTCTCTCCCCCGTGACAATTTCCGTGATGGAGATGCCCAGCACCTCCGACAGCGCCTCCAGCATGGCGATATCGGGGAGGCTGTGCCCGTTCTCCCACTTGGAAATCGCCGTAGCGGACAGATTGAGCGCGTCGGCCAGTCCCTGCTGCGTCAGCCCCTGTTCCACGCGCTGCGCCCGGATCAATTTTCCTGTTTTCACCGCGTCCATCCTATGGCCTCCCTTCAAATCCATCCCGATTATATCAGCTTCGGCGCGAAAAGGGTATTGAGCGTCATTCAAGTCGGCCAAATCCCGGCCCTCTGAACGTCATTTTCCCCCTCTGCCCGGCCAGAGGGCAGAAAAAGCAAAAAACAGGATCCACCCGGAAGGCGCAGCCGTCTTCCGGGGAATCCTGCTTTCAGGGTCTGTTTGTGTTCTCCGCAGTGGGGCGGGATCATTTGCCGCAGATGCACTCGATCTCCACCCTTGCCCCCTTGGGCAGGGCGGCCACCTGCACGGCGGAGCGGGCGGGATAGGGGGCGGAGAAGAACCGGGCGTAGACCTCGTTCATGGCGGCGAAGTCGCCGATGTCGGCCAGGAAGACGGTGGTCTTGATCACGTCGTCGAATGTCAGCCCCGCCTCGGCCAGAACGGCCTCCAGGTTGCGGAGCACCCGCTCGGTCTGCGCCTCGATGCCGCCCTCCACCAGCTGGTTGGTGGCCGGGTCCAGGGGGATCTGGCCGTAGGTGATGGTGAGATTGCCCACACGCACGGCCTGGGAATAGGGGCCGACGGCGTCGGGGGCGTTTTTGGTGTAAATTGCCTGTTTGCTCATGGGAAGACATCCTTTCTTTGGTCTGCTTCTTTCAGTATAACACGTTCTCCCCTGAGGCGCGAGGGTTTTGCAAACTTTTTTCCCCGCAGGTATCGCCGGACAAAAAATCCCGATTCTCCCTTTGCTTCCCGGCCCACTTGTGCTAAGATAATGTGTAGGGATCAGAACGATACGAGGGACGGAGTGAGCGCCATGAAACAATGGATTCCCGGCTTCGGGGAGCGGGAGAAGAAGGTCGAGTACATCGAGCTGATCTACGACCTGATCTTCGTCTATCTGCTGGGGCGGAACAACGCCCTGCTGCACAGCATCAGCGACGGCTTCTTTACCGCAAACGGGTACTTTCTCTACATTCTCTCCACCCTGGTCATTCTGCAGATCTGGTACTTCAGCTCCCTGTTCATCAACCGCTACGGCAGCAACGGCGTCTCCGATCACATCGGCCTGTTCGTCAACATGTATCTGCTCTACTATCTGGCCGACGGCACCCGGGCGCAGTGGCTGGGCTATTACACCCGGTATAACGTGGCCTGGGGGCTGATTCTGGTGAACCTGGCGGTGCAATATGCCCTGCGGCTGCGCAGGGGGCGGTGCGCCAACCCATGGGAGTCCAGGCACCTGCGCTATCACATGATTCTGCTGCTGTGCCAGGCGGGGATCGTGCTGCTCTCCATTCCCCTCTACAACCTGACCGGCATCGCCTTCTCCTGGGTGTCGCTGCTCTTCGGCTTTGTGGCGGGCGTGCTGACGGAGCGGATTGACGCCCTGGTGCCCGTCAACTTCGAGCACATGACCGAGCGGGTCATGCTCTTTGTGGTCTTCGCCTTTGGGGAGATGATCGTCAGCATCGCCGAGTACTTCGAGGGGGACTTCAGCTTCAATACGGTATATTTCTCCCTGATGGCCTTTCTGATCGTCGCCGGGCTGTTCCTCAGCTACGGATTTCTCTACAATCATATCATCGACCGGGAGCGGCACACCACCGGCACCGGGTACATGCTGATCCACATCTTCCTGATTATCGCGCTGGACAACATCACCGTCGCGCTGGAGTTTATGCGGGAGCCGCAGGTGGGGGAGGTCGGGAAGAACATCTTTCTCGTCGCCTCCTTCCTGGCCTACTACCTCGCCATGTTCTGCATCGGCAACTACGGCAAGGAGAGCTATACCGGGCGGAAGCGCTTTTTCGCCGCGTTGCTGGCGGGGGCGGCGGTGCTGTTCGTGGCCCTGATGGCCCTGTGCTACCGCATCTCCTGGGCCAGCATCGGCGTCTCGGTGCTGTTCGTCTACGCGGTCTTCGCCATGATCGCCTCCCGCGGACGGGAAAAGGGCGCGTGACAGAGAGGAGAACGATATGCAAATCAATTACAATGAGGTCATCGACCTGGTGCAGGGAGTGCGCCGGCTGATTCTGGATCGGGAGCAGGCCGCCCATATCACCGTGAAGGGCCGGGCCGACTTCGCCACCCAGGTTGACTTCGCCGTCCAGCGGCAGCTGCGGCAGGCGCTCTCCCGGCGCTGGCCCGAGGTGCAGTTTCTGGGCGAGGAGGGGGAAAAGCACCGGCTGGACTGGACAAAGCCGGTCTGGATTCTCGACCCGGTGGACGGCACCACCAACCTGATCCACGACTACCGGGCCAGCTGTGTCTCCCTGGGCCTCTGGGACGGGGAACAGATGGGGTTCGGGTGTGTCTACAACCCCTACACCGAGGAGATGTTCTCCGCCGTGCGCGGTCAGGGTGCGGTGTGCAACGGCGCGGGCATCTCCGTCAGCCGCCGCGCCACCCTGGGGGAGAGCCTCTTTATGATCGGCACCTCCCCCTATCGGAAGGAGCGCGCCCAGCGGGTCTTTGACCTGGCCCGGCGGCTCTTCCTCGCCGGGGAGGACATCCGGCGCAGCGGCTCCGCCGCCCTCGACCTGTGCGCCGTGGCCTGTGGCCGGGCCGACGGCTTTTTTGAGTTCGATTTGAAGCCCTGGGACTATGCGGCCGCCTCCGTCATTCTGGAGGAGGCGGGCGGCACCTTCACCGACATAAAGGGGAACGCCCCCGTCCCCGGGGAGAACCTGGATGTGGCGGCCTCCAACGGCACCATCCACCGGGCCCTGCTGGATCTGCTGGGAGAAAGGGAGGAGATCATTTGAAAAAAATCATTCTGCGCCTGGCCATTGTGATCTGCGCCGGGGTTCTGGCCTTCAGCTCCTTCCGGCTCTTTCAGATCTATCAGGATTACCACGCCGGCACCACCCTCTACCAGAGCGTGTCCGACCAGTACACCACCGACGCCCCCCTGGAGGCGACCCCCGGCGAGACCGGCGCCGTCCCCTCCGCCTCCACCCCCGGCGGTGAGGCAGGCACCCCGGCGGTGACCGCCCCGCTCCAGGTGGACTTTGCGGCGCTGTGGGAGGCCAACCCCGACGTGGTGGGCTGGATCTACTGCCCGGGCACGACCATCGACTATCCCATCCTCCAGGCCGACGACAACGACGCCTACCTGCGCCACATGCTGGACGGCAGCTATAACACCGCGGGCAGCATCTTCCTGGATTGCAGCTGCGCCGGGGACTTCAGCGGCGCGAACACCATTGTCTACGGCCACAACATGAAAAACGGCTCCATGTTCGGGTGCCTGCCCGACTACGCGGAGCAGGAATTCTACGACGAGCACCCGGTCATCTGGATCTTCACCCCGGAGCACACCTGGCAGGTGGAGCTGATTGCCGGAGGGGTCATCTCGGATGAGGACGACCTCTACATCCTGCTCAGCGACACGCCGGAGCTGCGCGAGCGGGTGGCGGACATTCAGAGCCGCTCAACCTTCTCCCCCCGCTGGACGGGGATGGAATGGCCGCAGGTCATCACCTTCTCCACCTGCTCCTACGAGTACGAGGGGGCGCGCTTTGTGCTGCTGGGTGTGCCTTTGGAGCTCTCATAATCAGAATCGGTTCGGACGCCCTGCGGGGCGTCCGAATTTGTTCTTCGCCGTTCAGCTCCCGGTCATCCGTCCCGGAGCAGGGCTGGGTCAATTTGGGGTTTCTATTGCCAAATAATTTCTGTTGTGATAGAATTTACAAAATGGCGCATGCGAAGACTAAGGAGGATTTGAAAATGAAATGGAAGAATCTAATCGGCCTACTTACCGCCGCTGGCATGCTGTTTACCATCACCGCCTGCGGCAGCGCAGGCGCAACGATCCCTGCCGCCGCATCGTCTCAGACTGACTCTGCGATTCAGTCTGCTGAGATCCTGCCTGAAGCGCCGGTCGTCGAGACCGAGCCTGAGCAGATTCCCGTTGATCTCCCTACGTTCGGCATCCTGAGAGGCACGTCTGACATCGATATCGGAAAGATCCTGATGGATGGGAACCCGGACATCGCCGAGGTGTCCGACATAGATACATCCTTCCTTCACACAGAGAGCGCCGGAACATGGCATGTCTTTGCCACGGTCACGCTCGTGGATGGCACTCAGACCGATGTGGATGTCACCGTCCCTGTTGTCTCCAGAACGGAAAGCGCCGTGGCGAACTGGAAGTCCAACCACAACGATGCTCCCGTCTATACCGACGGCAACATCGATGTCGCGCAGACTGAGCTCCTGATTCAGCCCGTGGAGACCGAGGAGGTCCCCCTGGAGGCAGGCGAGATCAACGACACGCAGACCGGATCGGATAGTCAGTCTGCGGAAAATGCGAGCAGCGCGAACGAGACTGGCAGCAACGACTCCAACAGCTCCACCGGCAGCAACAGCTCTGGCAGCGCAGGCAATACCGGCGCTTCTGGTTCCTCTGGCTCATCTGGTTCTACGGGAAGCACGGGTTCCTCCGGTAATAGCGGCAGCACCGGGAATAGCGGCAGCACCGGTTCCTCCGGTTCCTCCGGATCTTCCGGCAGTACCGGCTCCACCGGCTCCACCGGTTCCTCTGGCAATAGCGGTTCTACTGGTAACTCCGGAAACTCTGGAAATTCCAGCTCTTCCTGGAATAACGGAAACAGCTCCAGTGGCAGTATCGGCACCAGCCAGCCCGCTCATGAGCACACCTGGGTGGAACAGATCTCTACCGTTCACCACGACGAGGAAGGCCACTATGAGTGGATCGCCGCGTATGATGAGGTGACGGAATGGGGCGGATATTATCAGTGTTTGAAATGTGGATATAGGACAGACAGCTTAAATGCGGATAAAAGCAATAGAAGCGCAATCGTCGAACAGATACTCATTCATACTACCGATGAACTTCCGGAGCATCCGGAAGGCGCAAATTATACGTCCGTAGATGTTCCCATTAAAACCGTCCACCACGATGAGGAACGGGTCTGGGTCGTAGACAATGCTGCCTGGGACGAGGAAGTTACTATCACCGTCTGCTCCGGCTGCGGGGCGACCAAATAATCGCATATTTCTGAAAAGGCACAGCGTCTGTTTGAGGCTGTGCCTTTTCTCATGTCAAAACTGGATCTTTGCAAAGAGCGCAGACCGCCCCCACGTCCGAATTTGTGCTTCCCCTCTTGCGTCCGGGCGGCGAATTTGGTATCATTTTGTCATAAGAAACGCCCGTTTGCGGCGGACAAGGGAGCGAGTGAATATGAGCAAGTCCTCTCAGAACGGCACCCTCAAGCTGAACTACAAGCGCACGTTCCTCATCGGCTTTGCCTTCTTCGGCATCCTGCTGCTGTGGCAGGTCTACGACTCCTGGTGCCCCACCTTCCTCACCGACATTCTGGCCCGGCGCATGTATGGCCTGAGCTCCGCCCAGCTAAGGGAGAGCGGCGCGGACAAAATATTGAATGTCCAATGGATCGTGGGCATCATCATGGCCTGCGACAACCTGGCGGCGCTGATCCTGCTGCCCCTCTTCGGCTCCCTCTCCGACCGAACCCGAACCCCCATCGGAAAGCGGATGCCCTACATCCTCACCGGCACCCTGGTTTCCGCCGTCGCGTTCCCCTTCATTCCCATCTTCTTCCACTATAACCACATCGGCGGAATGATCGCCATGATGGCCATCGTGCTGATGTTCATGATGATGTACCGCAACCC
>JAFVAS010000265.1 GCA_017480395.1 Oscillospiraceae bacterium
CCCATCAACAACATCGTCGATATCACCAACTACGTCATGCTGGAGTACGGCCAGCCCATGCACGCCTTTGATTTCAAGTGCGTGGAGGGCCACAAGCTCATCATCCGCACCGCCCGGGAGGGCGAGACCATCCAGACTCTGGACGGCAATGAGCGGAAGCTGACCCCCAACATGCTGTGCATCTGCGACGTGAACAAGCCGGTCTGCGTGGCCGGCGTCATGGGCGGCGCCAACTCCGAGATCCTGGGCGACACCGCCGCCGTCATCTTCGAGTCCGCCAACTTCAACGGCGTCTCCGTGCGCCGCACCGCCACCGCCCTGGGCATGCGCACCGAGGCCTCTGGCCGCTATGAGAAGGGCCTGGACCCCATGAACACCTATCTGGGGGTGCAGCGGGCCTGCGAGCTGGTGGAGCTGCTGGGGGCCGGCGAGGTGGTGGACGGCGTCATCGACGTCATCGCCTCCGACAAAGCGCCCGTCACCGTCCAGCTGGAGCCGGACAAGATCAACGGCCTGCTGGGCACCGATCTCCCCCGCGCCGAGATGGTGGATATTCTGGAGCGGCTGGGCTTCGTCCTGGAGGGGGACACCATCCACGTCCCCTCCTGGCGCTCCGACGTGGAGCACTACTCCGACATCGCGGAGGAGGTCGCCCGCTTCTTCGGCTATGACAACCTGCCCGTCACCCTGATGCGGGGGGACACCACCCGGGGCGGCCTGACCCCCTCCCAGAGGGCGGAGCAGCTGGCCGGAACCACGGTGCGGGGCATGGGCTTTGACGAGATCATGACCTACTCCTTCATCTCCCCCTCCTACTACGACAAGGTGCGCGTCCCCGCCGACTCCCCCATCCGGGACAGCATCCGCATCCTCAACCCTCTGGGTGAGGACACCTCCATCATGCGCACCATCGCCGTCCCCTCCATGCTGGAGATCCTGGCCCGCAACGTCCACTTCCACAACAAGCGCGCCCGCCTCTATGAGCTGGCCAAGATCTATCGCAAGCGCGCCGACTCCCCCCTGGCGGAGGAGCGCCGCGACCTGATCCTGGGGGCCTACGGCGGCGGGATGGACTTCTTCACCCTCAAGGGCTGCGTGGAGACGCTTTTGAGCGCCTTCCGCATCGACGGCGCGGTCTTTGCCGCCTCTGCCGAGCGGCCCGCCTTCCACCCCGGACGGTGCGCCGACGTGGTGGCAGACGGCCAGGTCGTCGGCACCCTGGGGGAGATCCACCCCCTGGTGGCCAAGAACTATGACGTGGACGAGCGGCTTTACGTCGCCCGGCTGGACTTTGAGGCGCTGCTGGCGCTGCGCTCCACCGAAATTGTCTACAAGCCCCTGCCCAAGTACCCCGCCGTCTCCCGGGATCTGGCGGTGGTCTGCGACGCCGCCATCCCCGTGGGCGACCTGGAGCGGTGCATCGCCCAGGGCAGCAAGGGCCTGGCCCAGGACATCCAGCTCTTCGACATCTACACCGGCATCCCCATCCCCGCCGGGAAGAAGAGCGTGGCCTTCTCCCTGAAGCTGCGCGCCGACGACCACACCCTCACCGACGCGGAGGCCGACGCCGATATGCAGGCCATCCTCGCCGCCCTGGAGCGGGAATACAGCGCCGTGCTGCGGTAAACCGCCAATCACAGAAAAAAAGCAGGACTTCGGTTGAAGTCCTGCTTTTCTCATTCATGGAGGGGAATCCTCAGGCTTGCGGATGCGGCGGCGTGGGCGGTCTGATCCGCAAAATCCACGGCGTCCTCCGCAAAGAAATCCGCAGTCATGGCCTCCGCGTCCGTATAGAGGGCCGTCCGGAGCTCCAGCGCCTCGCACGCGGCGGAGCGCTCGTTGCCAACGGTCAGATAGTAGTCGGGCACCTCCCCGCAGAAGGCGGAGCTGTCCCGCATTCCCGCATCGCCGAGGGCCGTCTCACAGACGCATCCGGCGTAGTCCTCCTCCCCCACATAGATGGTGTAGAGCAGGAAGGCCGGGTGCATGCTGTCGGGCTCCTCCGCCTCGTAGAACAGGTAGTGCCAGCGCTCCGCGTCGTACTCCCGCAGGGTGTAGCCGGGCAGTTCCCCCGCCGTCCCGGCGGTGTACTGCTCCAGCCAGGTGCCTGAGAGCTCGCCGCTTTCATAGGTCGCCACCTCCACCGGCGTCTCCTGCCCCTCCCAAGAGTCGCTGATTTGGAAGGTTGTATAGGTCAGATTCGCAACAAAGACGACCATCGCCCCAACCGCCAGCACCAGCAGCTCCACCACCAGCACCTTGCCCGGACTGGGCCAGGGCTTGCCGCCCGGCTCCGGATGCTCCATCAGGCGCTTCACATGCCGGTTATAGGCGAACCAGTAGATCAGCGGGATACAGATCATCATCGGCAGCAGCGTCAGATAGATCAGCGTAAATGTGGCTGCGATAAACATGTCCAAGCCTCCCTTCAGATACCCATCGCCTCTTTGAAGGCGTAATAATAGCTCCGGGTCACGTCCACCGCCGTCCCGTCGGACAGGGTGAGCAGAAACTTCTGGGACAGGGCGGAGCGGATGCGCCGGATCTTGTCCCGGCGGACGATGGCGGAGTTGCTGACCCGCAGAAATTCCGCCGGGCTCAGACTCTTCTCAATCTGCCACAGCCGGTCGCCGCACCGCCACCGCTCCCCGGCGTCGGTGTGCACCCAGACGTCGTGGCCCATGCTCTCCACATAGACGATCTCCTCCACGGCGACGTGGACACTCTGGCCGTCCTCGTCCCGTCCCCGGAGAAAGGCGGCGGAAAAGCTCTTGCGGGACAGGATCAGCTCCGCGTCGTCGTCGATCTCAAAGCCCGCCTCCTCCAGCCGATCCCGCAGCTCCTCGGCCAGGGCGTCGCTGACGTCCAGACGAATCTTCACAAAACCTCCTCCTTTCCTCGATCACCGGTTGATCTGCGACAAGCATAGCACGCCAAATCCGCCCCGTCCACAAATCGGAACAGGTTGCATCCCCCGGCGCACAGCTTGCACACAGCAAAGGGGCGTCAGCCCCCTTGCGGGTTGGCTGACGCCCCTGTCCGTCGGACACGGCGATCCTGCGATGGCGGCAAAAATCACCGCTGCGCGATCTGTTCCTTGTAGCTGTTTCCCCACGCCGCCATGTCGTCCAGGATCGGGCGCATGCTCTCCCCCAGCTCGGAGAGGGCGTACTCCACCCGGGGCGGCACCTCGGCAAACACCGTGCGGGTGATCAGCCCGTCGGATTCCATCTGCCGCAGGCTGTCGGTCAGCACCTTCTGGCTGATCCCCTCCAGGTTCTTGTGCAGCTCGTTGAACCGCCACGGGCGAACCAGCAGGTTGCGGATGATGAGCAGCTTCCACTTGTTGCCGATCAGCTGTACCGTGGTCGCCACCGGGCAGTCGGGCAATTCTTCCTTTGTCTTCATAGGGGTCCTCCATTGCTTCATAAGCGGATGTTACATTCCGATTATAGCGCAGCATTCCATTGAAATCAATAGGCCGCGCGCAATTGATCGAAAACGCGCAGACGCCCCGCTTACCCAGAGGTAACCATACTAATAAAAAAGTGCGTACTTGTGCGGCCCGGGGAGGTCCGTATAATAGAAGATGCAGAGGGCAATACGCGCTCTGACTACATGCA
>JAFVAS010000266.1 GCA_017480395.1 Oscillospiraceae bacterium
ACCGCCCGGCCGTCGGCGGCCCGGACGATCCGATTTGCCTTGGTGGCGATCAGGGACTGGTGGTTGAGCTCCAGCAGCAGGTAGGTCTCGATAAACTGGGCCTGAACAGCCGGGGCGCGCACCGTCAGAATGGGCTCACCAGGGAAGATCGGGGTGCCCTCCGGGATGGCCCAGATGTCGCCGGTGACCTGAAAGGTACGGAGATAGTCCAGAAACTCCTCCACAAAGCCGCCCTTGTTGCGGAGATATTCGATGTCCTCCTCGGTGAAGCGGAGGTTTTGGATATAGTCGATGACCTGCTCCAGGCCCGCGGCAATGGCAAAGCCGCCGCCGTCCGGCACCTTGCGGAAGAAGACGTCAAAATAGGTGATCCGATTGCGCAGGGGAGTCTGGAAATAGCCGTTGGCCATGGACAGCTCATAGAAATCGCAGAGCATGGTGTAATTCTCGTGGATGTTCATGTTACATTCCTCTTTTCTGTCGGTAAATCGTGAGGGAAAGGAGATTGCTATTTGCATGTATTATAGTCTTGACACCTGTAAATTGCAAGTGGAATGTTGCAATGTTTTGGGCGTGTGCTATAATGGCCGATGGAAAGAAGGGGAGATTATGAGTCTGTTTCTCTGCCCGATCTGCAAGCAGCCCTTGGAACAGGAGCCAAACCGATACGTCTGTCCAACGGGGCATTCCTACGACATCGCGTCTGCAGGCTACGTCCATCTGCTCCCGGCCAACCAGAAGAACTCATTGCTGCCCGGAGACGACAAGCGTATGGCGGCGGCCCGCAACCGCTTTTTAAACGGCGGCTGGTATCAGCCGCTGCGGGATGCAATTGCGCAAATCGTCGCCGTCCGTCTGCCGGAGGGTGGCGTGCTCTTTGATTCGGGCTGCGGAGAGGGATATTATACCGCCGGCGCGGCGCAGCTGCTGCGAGACTGCGGGAAAAAGGCACAGATATACGGGATCGACATCTCCAAATTCTCCCTGCGATGGGCCGCCAAGCGGGATCGGAGCATCGCCTTTGCCGTGGCGTCGGCCTATCATCTGCCGTTGCCCGACACGAGCGTCGATGTTCTGGTCAATTGCTTCTCGCCCATGGCGGCGGAGGAATTTAGCCGGGTGGTCAAGCCGGGCGGGTGGCTGCTCTATGTGGTGCCCGCGCCCCGGCACCTATGGGAGATGAAATGCGTCCTCTATGACCGGCCCTACGAGAACCGGGAACAGCGGATCGATTATCCTGGATTTGGAAACGAGACCGTCACGCGCATCGATTACAGCACGCACCTGCCTGACCAGCAGACCATTCAGGATCTCTTTGGTATGACGCCCTACGTCTGGAAGACGCCGAAGGAGGGCGCAGCGCGACTGGCGCAATTGGACGCTTTGGATACGCAGATTTCGTTTGACCTACACCTCTTTGAGCGTGAGGGATAAGAAGGAGGGAACAGAACGCTTCTGTTCCCTCTGTTTGTTATGTACGTTTTCTCAGCTTGTCCACCAGCACCGGACCGTATTTGCATACGATCCAGCTGCCCAGCAGGCCGATGGCGGAGCCGACCAGCACGTCGGTGGGATAATGTACCCCGACATAGAGCCTGGAATAGGCGATCCAGATGGCGAGGGCCAGGGCTGACCAGCGCAGCCAGTTCCACTTTCCCCGGCAGTTCCAGAGGAAGCTGCCCGCCGCGGCAAAGGAGGCGCAGGAGTGGCCCGAGGGGAAGGAAAAATCCCCTGGCAGAGGCATCAGCATAACCAGCTCCGGAATATGGGTGTACGGCCTTGGCCGCGCAACCAGATTCTTGATGAGCAGATTGTTGAAGAGGAAGCAGAAGGCGATGGACGCGAGGGCATAGATTCCGAATTTCCGCGTCTTGGGGATCACGGTCAGCAGCACACCCAGCGCAAGCCAGAAAATTCCGTGGTTTGCAAGGGTGCCCGCAAAAATCATCGGCCCGTTGAGCCAGGCAAAGCGCAGGTTCTCCTGGATGAAAAGCAAAATCGCCTCATCCATGGATTGAATGACTTCCAGCATGGAAAAACCTCCAATCAAAGAATACAGAATATAGAATCTTCGGATGTATTATTTTACCGCGTTTCGACGCAATTTGCAAAGAAAAATTCAAGAAACAATCCTTTGGGCACCGCTGGAGCGAGAAGGGGGAGTTGGCGTTTCTGAACAAGGAACGAAACGACAGACAATTTTCCTTGTGAAAGACTACAAAAATGGAAAACCGGCGCATCTTTACTTGAAAAATACCGCTTTTTCCTCTAAAATAATCTTGCAGGAGGTGGCGGAATGCGGGTCCTTTTGGTGAAAAAGAAGAAGATCGGCGGCTCTGTCTCCGGCCAGAGCGCTTTTGTTCTGCCCATCTTCCGCTGCAAGTGCTGTTATGATCGTATGCAGGTAAGTCCTCTTACCTGCATTGTTTTTTAGGGAGGGAATGACTATGAGCAAAAAAGTTGCCGTTATCATGGGGTCCGACAGCGACTGGGGCAACGTCAAGGCCGCTTGTTCCGAGCTGAAGCGGTTCGGCGTCCCCTTTGAGGCCCACATCCTCAGCGCCCACCGCACCCCGGCGGAGGCCGCCGCCTTTGCCAAGAGTGCCCGAGCCAACGGCTTTGGGGTCATCATCTGCGCCGCCGGGATGGCCGCTCATCTGGCCGGGGCCTTTGCCGCCAACACCACCCTGCCTGTGATCGGCATTCCCATGAAGGGGGGTGCCGTGGACGGCCTGGATGCGCTGCTGGCCACGGTACAGATGCCCTCCGGCATCCCCGTCGCCACCGTGGCCCTGAACGGTGCCAAAAACGCCGCCGTTCTGGCCGTCCAGATGCTGGCCATCTCGGATGACACCCTGGCCGAAAAGCTGGATGAGGCGCGCCGGGAGATGAGCGAGCAGATCGCCGCCAAGGAGTCAAAGCTTCAGTCGGAGGTCACGCAGCTGTAATTCCTGATTCACGAACGAAAGGAGATAAAATGGGCTTCGACGAAACCTGTTTTGACGATAAGCTCCAGGAGGAGTGCGGCATCTTCGGCATCGCCGCGGAGCTGGGCCAGGCCGACCCGGCCATCTACGCCTATCAGGCGCTCTACGCCCTCCAGCACCGGGGCCAGGACTCCTGCGGCATCGCCGTCGACCTGGATCGGGACATTCTGGTCTATAAGGAGAAGGGGCTGGTGCCCGACGTCTTTGACCGGGAGACCCTGAATGGCTTTCACGGCGCACGATCCGCCATCGGGCACGTCCGGCAGAACATCGATGCCGCTGCCACCGTCATGAGCAATATCCAGCCCCTGGTGATTCACCACGCCTCCGGCGCCCTCGCCCTGTGCTACAACGGCAAGCTGGTAAACGCCGCCCATCTGCGCGCTGAGGCGGAGTACCGGGGCGGTATCTTCCAGGGCACCAACGACGCGGAGGTAATCTCTTACGTCATTGTCCGGGAGCATCTGCGCACCAACACCCTGGCCGACGCCGTGCTGAATGCCATGCAGTATCTCATCGGCGCGTTTTCCGTCATCGTCATGGACCGGACGAGCGTCATCGCCGCCCGTGACCCCAATGGCTTCCGCCCCCTGTGCATCGGCAGGGTGGGGGAGTCCATCGTGTTTGCCTCGGAATCCTGCGCCATCGACGCGCTGGGCGGGGAGTTTTTACGGGATGTTGCCCCGGGAGAGGTGGTTGTCGCCCATCCCGGAAGCACCGAGATCGAGTCCTACCACTGCGGCATCCGCGCCCGCTCTGCCCTGTGCATGTTCGAGCTGATCTATTTCGCCCGGCAGGACTCGGTGGTGGATGGTGCTGCCGTCTCCCGGGTGCGGGAAAAGGCGGGACGCTGCCTCGCCCGGCGGAGCCGGTGCGATGGCGACGTGGTGATGGGCGTCCCGGATTCCGGCATTGTGGGTGCCATGGGCTATTCCCGGGAATCCGGCATCCCATATGATCTGGGCCTGATGAAAAACCGCTATATCCAGCGCACCCTGATCGAGTCCCGCACCTGGGAGCGGGAGAAATCGGTGCGGATCAAGCTCAACGCCATCTCCGCCAGCGTCAAGGGGAAACGGGTCATTCTGGTGGATGACTCCATCGTTCGTGGCACCACCAGCGCCCGCATTGTATCCCAGATTCGGGAGGCCGGCGCGACGGAGGTGCACGTCAAGTCCACCGCCCCTGCCTTCCGCTATTCCTGCTATTTCGGCACCTCACTGCCGGCCCCCCATCTGCTGGCCGCCTATGAGCGAACTGAGGAGCAGGTGGCCGAGTTGATCGGTGCCGACTCCGTGCAGTTTTTGCGCCTGGAGGATCTGGCCGAGATCGCGTCGGATCTGAGCATCCGCTACTGTGACGCCTGCTTCTCCGGGGACTATGCCCTCCCGGTGCCCAAGCAGCAGCCGGATCAGCTGTCCTTTTCCGTTGTTTGAGTGAACGTGTGCACTATAATCATTTGATATGGAGGAAACATTGATGAGCATTAGTAAATCCGACTCCTACGCGGCCGCCGGTGTGGACGTCACCGCCGGATATGAGGCGGTGGATCGCATCAAGCCCCTGGTCAGGTCCACCAGCGTCCCCGGCGTTATCGGCGGGCTGGGCGGCTTCGGCGGCATGTTCGAGCCCCAGATCGCCGGAATGAAGCGGCCTGTCACCGTCTCCGGCACTGACGGCGTGGGCACCAAGCTGAAGCTGGCTTTTCTGCTGGACAAGCATGACACCGTGGGCATCGACTGCGTGGCCATGTGCGTCAACGACATCATCTGCGCCGGGGCATCCCCCATGTTCTTCCTGGATTACATCGCCTGTGGGAAAATTGTCCCGGAGCGGATCGAAGCCATCGTCAAGGGCATTGCCGACGGCTGCCGTCAGGCGGGCTGTGCCCTGATCGGTGGGGAGACCGCCGAGATGCCCGGCTTCTACCCGGAGGATGAGTATGATCTGGCGGGCTTCTCCGTCGGACTGGTGGACTATGACGACATCATTGACAGCCGGAACATGCGCGACGGCGATCTGCTCATCGGCCTGGCCTCCTCCGGCGTTCACTCCAACGGCTATTCTCTGGTGCGCAAGGTGCTCAACATCGGAGAGACCTACAACGAGTACAACAACGACCTGGGCTGCACCCTGGGCGAGGAGCTGCTCAAGCCCACCCGCATCTATGTCCGGGCGGTCAAGCGCCTCATGGCCGAGGGGGTGGAGATCCACGGCATCAGCCATATCACCGGCGGCGGCTTCTACGAGAATGTGCCCCGCATGATGAAGGAGGGGCTGAAGGCCTGCATCCACATTGACTCCTTCCCGCGTCACGCCATCTTTGACATCATTCAGCACAAGGGGAATATCCCCCTGCGGGAGATGTACAACACCTTCAACATGGGTATCGGCATGGTCATCGCCATTCCGAGAGACCGCGCCGGGGATGCCCTGGCCGCGCTGACCCAGGCAGGGGAGCGCGCCTATGTGATCGGCAACGTCGTCTCCGGCGAGACCGGCGTCGAGGTGTTCTTCTAATGAAACGCATTGCTGTGCTGGTCTCCGGAGGCGGAACCAACCTCCAGGCCCTCATTGACGCAAAGGGGAGAGGGGAGATCCCCAACGGGGTGTTCGCCGCTGTGATTTCCTCTTCCCCGGACGCCTACGCCCTGACCCGGGCGGCCAACGCCGGCATTCCCACCTTTGTGGTCAACCGCCGGGATTATTCCTCCAACCGGGAGATGACCGTCGCCCTGACCGCCCTGCTGCGGGAGCAGGGAATCGACCTGGTGGTGCTGGCGGGATTCATGTATATCCTCACCGATGAGCTGGTGCAGGCCTACCCCAACGCCATCATCAACGTCCATCCCGCGCTGATCCCCTCCTTCTGCGGAGCGGGCTGCTACGGGCTGCACGTCCATGAAAAGGCGCTGGCCTACGGTGTAAAGGTCTCCGGCGCAACGGTCCATTTTGTCAGCGAGGACTGCGATGGCGGGCCCATCATCCTGCAAAAGGCGGTGGAGATCCTGCCCGGCGACACCCCGGAAGTGCTCCAGCGCCGCATTATGGAGCAGGCGGAGTGGAAGCTCCTGCCCCGGGCGGTCAGCCTGTTCTGTGACGGAAAGTTGCAGGTGGATGGCAGAATTGTAAGTATTCTGGATTGACGACAGGAGGTTATCGAATGAACGTTATCAATCTCTGTGAAGCGCTGAAGCAAAACCCCTATCCCGGCCGGGGCATTGTGCTGGGCCGCAGCCAGGACAACAAGAGCGCTGTGATCGCCTATTTCATCATGGGCAGAAGCGAGAACAGCCGCAACCGCATTTTCTCCGTCACCGAGGACGGCATCCGCACGGAGGCCTATGACCCCGCCAAGCTGGAGGACCCCTCCCTCATCATCTATCACCCCGTCCGCTATTTGAACGGAAAGACCATCGTCACCAACGGCGACCAGACCGACACCATTCGGGATGCGCTGGCGGCGGGGAACTGCTATCGTCACGCGCTGATGGCCCGGGAGTTTGAGCCGGATGCCCCCAACTATACCCCCCGTATCTCCGGCGTTGTGATCCCGGATGGCAGCTATAAGCTCTCCATTTTGAAGAGCTTCAACGGCGATCCCTCCTGCTGCTGCCGCTATTTCTACGAGTATGACGCCCCCGTCGCCGGATATGGCCACTTTATCCACACCTATATGGGGGATGGAAGCCCGCTGCCCTCCTTTGAGGGGGAGCCGGAGCTGGTTGCCATCGAGGCCGCCGACGCCGCGGAGTTCGCCGGGCAGCTCTGGGACAGCCTGAACGAGGAGAACAAGGTCTCCCTCTTCGTCCGCTATATCGACATCGCCACCGGCGACACAGACGATATCATTACCAACAAGCACAACTGAGCCGAGCCGCTATGGCGGCAGAATGGAGCACAACATGAAAGAACTGGAACTGAAATACGGCTGCACCCCAACCAGAAGCCGGCCAAGCTGTATATGGCTGACGGGAGCGAGCTGCCTGTCACCGTGCTGAACGGAAGACC
>JAFVAS010000267.1 GCA_017480395.1 Oscillospiraceae bacterium
CTTCGGCAATGTGATGGGCATGGGGGTCGCAGGCTATTGGCTGGGCAACACGCTGGCGGGGTACACCTCGGTGGCACTGAGCGCGCCCTACTTCTTCAGCGGCGCGTGGAAGCGCAAAAAACTGGTACTGACGGACGAATAGGAGAGGAAAGGAGAGCGGGATATGCTGCGGGAACATCACAGCTTTTTTCTGCCCAATCTGTTGAGCTTCACCAACGGCAACACCTACCTGGGCAGCTTTCTCGGCCTGCGCTTTCGGGTCAAGCCCGCCGAGCAGGAGCGGGACGGCGAGAAGCGGGCGGTGCTGGAGTGCCTGTGCTGGTACGGGGAGTACTGCCTGGAGGAGAGCGAGGTCGTGGCGGAGGAGGTCTTCCCGCTGGACGAGCAGGGGAGAGAGCAGGTCGTCGACTGGCTGGAGGCGCAGTGGCAGGCCATGCCCAAGCCGGAGGGGGCGCAAGCTGAGGCTTGACATCCGGAAGGATCGGATTATAATAAGGTAAGACCGCAAGGCCACAACAGCATAGACAGGGGCGCTGGGGGCAACCCCGGCTGAGATTGGAGCCTATGGCGGCTCCAGGCACCTTGAACCTGATCCGGGTAATGCCGGCGTAGGAAGTCGAATCTGTATTCATCGTTTCGTACCGCAATGCGCCGTTTGAGCATTGCGGTACTTTTTATTAAAGGAGCGATTTCGCATGAAACGCACAAAGACCCGCGCCCTCGTGGAGGGGGCCATCCTGGTGGCGCTGGCCACCGCCCTGAGCTATGTCAAGCTCTTTGAGCTGCCCCAGGGGGGCAGCATCTGCATCGGCATGCTGCCCATCTTCCTCTACTGCATCCGCTGGGGCTGGAAGGACGGCTTCATCGCCAGCTTCGCCTACGGCCTGCTCCAACTGATTTTTGACGGCGCCTATGCCTGGGGCCCCTGGTCCATGCTGCTGGACTATCTTGTGGCCTTTGCCGTCCTGGGTGTGGCCGGCTTCTTCTGGAAGAACAGGGCCGGACTGTTCATCGGCACCGTGGTGGGCTGCATCTGCCGCTTTGTCATCCACTTCATCAGCGGCATCACCATCTACCGCATCTATGAGCCCACCGAGGTGCTCAACCACGTCTACACCAACCCCTATCTCTATTCCGCCGTCTACAACGGCAGCTATGTGCTCATCGACATGATCCTCTGCCTGGTCATCTTCGCCATCCTCTATAAGCCGCTGAACAAGTACATCACCGCCCAGGACCTGGCATAACGGAAGCAAATCATCTGGGGACGCCCCGACGGGGCGTCCCCTTTTGCGTGCCGAGGGGAGGGGAACGCTGTCAGAAAAATTTTTTGAATTGTTACAGGTTGTAGTTGAAAATCCAATTGCGCGCCGCTATAATATATTATGTTGACTAAATGGAACCGGCTCCAAGCCGGTTGAAATAGATTCCTGTTGGATGTTGGGGTGTTCCTATGTTTGGCTTGACGCGTGATATTGGTATTGATCTGGGTACCGCATCGATTTTGGTCTATGTGCGGGGACGGGGCATTGTGCTCCGGGAGCCCAGCGTGGTGGCAATGGATAAAAATACCGGAAGGCTGCTGAAGGTGGGCTCCGAGGCCCAGAAGATGCTGGGGCGCACGCCGGGCAATATCGTCGCCATCCGCCCCATGCGGGAGGGGGTCATCTCCGACTACGACATGACGGAGCGCATGCTCCGGGAGTTCATCCGCAAGGTGGTGCCCTTCCGGCTGCTCAAGCCCCGGGTGGTGATCTGCGTGCCCAGCGGCATCACCGAGGTGGAGGAGCGCGCCGTCATCGACGCCGGCATCCAGGCCGGGGCCCGCAAGGTCTACCTGATCGAGGAGCCGGTGGCCGCCGCCGTGGGCGCGGGCATCGACATCAACCGCCCCGAGGGCCATCTGGTGGTGGACATCGGCGGCGGCACCACCGATATCGCCGTCATCTCCCTGGGCGGCGTGGTGGAGTCCGAGTCCATCAAGGTGGCCGGCGACAAGTTTGATGAGGCCATCATCAAGTACATCCGCCGCAAGCACAACGTGCTCATCGGTGAGCGCACGGCGGAGGAGCTGAAGCTGGCCATCGGCTGCGTCTACCAGAAGCCGGAGGAAGAGGTGGTGGAGGTTAAGGGCCGCTGCCTTATGACCGGCCTGCCCCGGGTGTTCCAGATCTCCGCCACCGAGATGATCGAGGCCTTTGAGGAACCTGCCACCCAGATCCTGGAGGCGGTGCACAGCGTGCTGGAGCGCACCCCGCCCGAGCTGGTGGCCGACATCTCCTCCAACGGCATTGTGATGACCGGCGGCGGCAGCCTGCTCTGGGGCTTTGACAAGCTGATCGAGTCCCACACCGGCATCGAGACCGCCGTGGCGGAGGACGCCATCTCCTGCGTCGCCTTCGGCACCGGCAGCAGCCTGGAGAACCTCTCCCATATGCAGGACGGCACCGTGAATCTCAGCCGCCGCCGCCAGCTCAAACTTTAAAAATCCATATCTGGTATCCAAATTCGGAGCGGACACTACATCTTGTGCCCGCTCCGTTTTGTTACCTTTTGTAAGGAACTTTTTTCAGGGAAAAGCGGGGGAAAAACAGAGCTTTTTCTGCGAATTACGAACGAACCTATGGGTGGACTCCACAATAATTTTTCAAAAAAATTCATAAAAGGGGGTTGCTTTTTTATTATGTAAATTATATACTAGGGAGGAGTAGTGGAGCAAAGTGGAGCAAAAACCCACGATTGATCCACACAGGGGAGGAGGGAGCACATGACTGGCATATTTGAGCACACCATCGACGCCAAGGGCCGTCTGTTCATTCCCTCCAAGCTCCGGGAGGAGCTGGGCGCGAAGTTCCACATCGCCATCGGCTCCAACCGGGACGAGAACGGCGAGCCGTGCAAATACCTTGTCCTCTATCCCGACGCCGCCTGGCGGCAGCTGGAGGAGAAGATCAACGCCCTCCCCTCGGGACAGGCCTCCCTGGCCGACGTGCTGTTCGCCTTCGCCTCCCCCTGCGAGCCGGACAGCCAGAGCCGCATCCTGGTGCCCCAGCCCCTGCGGGAGTACGCGGGGCTGAAGCGGGACGTGGTCATCACCGGCAGCAGCAACAAGGCCAAGATCTGGGATCGCGAGTCCTGGGAGAAGCGCTCCAAGCCGCAGCTGGACGCCGGCAAGGTGGCGGACATGTTCGACCTGCTGGGCCTGTAATCCATGGCGGAATACAAGCACTTTCCCGTGATGCTCCAGGAGTGCATCGAGGGGCTGAACATCCGTCCCGACGGAATTTATGTAGACGGCACCCTGGGCCGCGCCGGTCACTCCCGGGAGATCGCCCGACGGCTCACCACCGGACGGCTGATCTGCATCGACCGGGATCAGGCGGCGCTGGACGCCGCGCCGGAGCGGCTGGGCGAGTGGATGGATCGGGTGACCCTGGTTCACGGCAACTTCCGGGACCTGGCCGACACCCTGGACGGCCTTCATATTCCCGGCGTGGACGGGATGCTCTTCGATTTGGGCGTCTCCTCTCCGCAGTTGGACGACGCCAGCCGGGGCTTCAGCTATATGCAGGACGCGCCGCTGGATATGCGCATGGATCAATCGGACCCCCTCACCGCCTATGATGTGGTGAACACCTGGCCGCGGGAGGAGCTGCGGCGCATCCTGTTCCGCTACGGCGAGGAGAAGTGCGCCACCCAGATCGCCGCCGCCATCGAGCGCAGACGGGCGGAAAAGCCCATCGAGACGACGCTGGAGCTGGTGGAGGTCATCCGCTCCGCCATGCCCGCCGCCGCCCTGCGGGAGAAGCAGCACCCGGCCAAGCGCACCTTCCAGGCCATCCGCAGCGCCGTCAATGACGAGCTCTCCGCGGTGGACGAGCTGCTCCAGGCCGCGGTGCCCCGGCTGAACAGCGGGGGACGGCTGTGCGTCATCTCCTTCCACTCCCTGGAGGATCGCATCGTCAAAACCGCCCTTCAGGGCTTCGCCAAGGGCTGCACCTGTCCACCGGATTTTCCGGTCTGCGTGTGCGGGAAGACCCCCCAGGTCAAATTGACCCCCAGAAAACCCATTCTGCCCTCCGCTCAGGAGCTGGCAGTCAACCCCCGCTCCCGCAGCGCCAAGCTTCGGGTGGCGGAAAAGCTGTAATCACAGGATAAAGGAGCTGATTGGAATGGCCCGTCGTGACGTGTCCTCCCGCCGTGTTGTCCGGGCGACAAACGGCAGCAACGCCTATCAATTGAATTACGTCGGCGACACCGTTGCGGCGCCTGCTCCCCAGACCCGTCCCGTTGCCCAGCCCCGCACCCGCACCCGGGCGGTGCCCCGTGTGCAGGAGCGCACCCGCGTCAAGGTGCGCGTCCGGGAGCAGCAGGCCATCGCCCCCTTCGCCGTCTGCGGCTTCATGGCGGTGGTGGCCGTCGCCATCGTGCTGCTGCTGGGCTATGTGCGGCTGAACACCGTCTATGCCGAGACCGTCCAGCTCCAGCACCAGCTGACCCAGCTCCAGAGCGAGGGGGCCAACCTGGAGGCCCAGTATGAGGAGACCTTTGACCGCGAGACGCTGGAGCGCGCTGTCGCCATCGACGGCACCCTGATCAACCCCACCGCGGAGCAGAGCGTCTACATCGACCTGTCCGAGCCGGACAACGCGGTGGTCTACGGCGGCGGGGGACAGAGCGGCCTGGCCCGTACCGTCGGCGAGTTCCTGGCCCTGGCGGTGGAATTTTTCCGCTGATGCCGCCATACACTGAAAATGCCATAACAGATACACAGAGGGCGTAAGAGAGGATACATCTTCTTACGCCCTTTATGAGGTTCTTTGGTTTGATATCCCTCCGGTGCCAGATCGGAGCAAAACCCCGCATATCCCCGGAAAAGGAGGCGGAACACAATATGGATGAGAGACAGCGGCAGCGCAGGACGGAGAACATTGCCAACCGTCGCCTGTTCCGGCGCACCATCATTCTGATGGTGATCTTCGGCATTCTGGCCTTTATCCCGCTGCTGGGCAAGCTGTGGAATTTGCAGATCACCCGCCATGACGAGCTGGAGGAGATGGCCATCGAGCAGCAGACCAGCACCCTCTCGGTGGCGGCCTCCCGGGGCAGCATCTATGACACCAACGGAAACGTGCTGGCCATCAGCTCCACCGTGTATGACGTCATCATCTCCCCCAAGGCCATTGTGGACGCCCAGTCCTCCCTGGATCAGCAGAAGGAGGACGCCCTCAAGAGCGGGAAAAACGCCGCCGCCTACGACAAGGACGTGAAGGCCCTGGTGATCTCCGGCATGGCGGAGATTCTGGGGCTGTCTGAGAGCAGCCTGGAGGAGAAGTGCTCCGACACCAACAGCCAGTATAAGCGCCTGGCCTCCAAGGTGGAGCCCGACGTCTCCGACGCGGTGCGCGCCTACATCGACGAAAACGGCCTGACCGGCTGCATCTATCTCCAGCCCACCACCAAGCGCTATTACCCCTATTCCACCCTGGCCAGCCAGATCATCGGCTTTACCAATGACAACGGCGGCGCCTACGGGCTGGAGGCGTCCTTCGATCAGGATCTCTCCGGCAAGGAGGGCCTGGTGGTCACCGCCCAGAATGCCCGGGGCACCGACCTGTTGAACTTTTTCCAGGATTATTACGACGCCAAGGACGGCTCTGACCTGCACCTGACCATCGACGCCAATATCCAGACCATGTGCGAGAGTGTGCTCAAGGCCGCGGTGGACCGCTATTACGTCCAGGACGGCGGCTTCGTCATCGCCATGCGCTGCACCGACGGCGCGGTGCTGGGAATGGCCAGCTCCCCGAGCTATGACCTGAACAACTACGCCACCGTCACCGACTCGAACCTGCTGGAGAAGATCGAGACCGACGCCCAGGAGATTTTAAAGCAGGATGAGGAGAAGGCTCAGGCCTGGGCCGAGCGCATCGCCGACGGGGAGGAGCTGGAGCCCTATACTCCCCTCACCGCCGAGGAGGCCCGCTCCCAGGCGTATGCCAAGGCGATCAACACCATGTGGCGCAACAAGGCCATCAACGACACCTATGAGCCCGGATCCACCTTTAAAACGCTGGTGCTGGCCGCCACGCTGGAGGAGGGGCTGACCAACCTGGACGACACCTTCTACTGCTCCGGCCAGGTGCAGGTGGCCGACGCCATCATCCATTGCGCCCGGAGCAGCGGCCACGGCACCCAGGACCTGGCCACCGCCGTGGGCCACTCCTGCAACCCGGCCTTCATCGCCCTGGGCCAGCGCCTGGGCGCCGAGCGATTCTATCACTATCTGGAGGCCTTTGGCATCGTGACCGCAGACGGCTCCCCCGCCGCCACCAACATCGACCTGCCCGGCGAGAGCGCCAGCATCGTCTGGCCCTTTGACAGCTTCGGGCCGGTGGAGCTGGCCACCGCCTCCTTCGGCCAGCGGCTTCAGGTCACACCGATCCAGCTGATCTCCGCCATCAACACCGTCATCGACGGCGGCTACTACTATCAGCCCCATGTGGTGGACTATGTGGAGGACGCCGACGGCAACATCACCTATTCTGCCGACACCGCGCCGCTGCGCCAGGTCATCAGCGAGTCCACCTCCGCCATCTGCCGGGATATTCTGGAGGGGGCCGTGGCCAACGGCCTGATCGGCAAAAACGCCTATCACGAGGGCTACCGCATCGGCGGCAAGACCGGCACCTCCGAGGTGCTGGACCCGGAGGACGAGGGCCACCGCATCGTCTCCTTCATGGGCTTCGCCCCGGCCAACAACCCGCAGGTCATCGTGCTGCTTGCGCTGGATCACCCGCTCAGCGTGGGCTCCACCGCCACCTACAAGGGCAGCATGACCACCCCCGGCGGGGACTACATCTCCGGCGGCAACCTGGCCGCGCCGGTGGCCAGCGACCTGATCGTTGATATTCTCGACTACCTGAACTACGGCAAGCAGTACACCGCCGACAGCATGATGGGGGCGGATGTCCTGGTGCCCAGCCTGGTGGGTATGACCCTCTCCGACGCCGAGGAGACCTGCGTGGAGCAGGGCTTCGCCTACACCGTGGAAGGCCAGGGGGACAGCGAAAGCACCGTCACCGCCCAGACGGCCCGGGCGGGCAGCTATATCCCGGAGGGGAGCCAGCTGGTGCTCTACATCGGCGACGCCACGCCGCCGGCGGCCGTCACCGTGCCCGATGTGGTCGGCATGACCCCGGAGCGGGTGGAGGAGGTTCTGAACGAGGCCGGCCTCTACCTGCGCGCCACGGGCACCCCGGGCAATTCCGAGGGGATTCGGGCTTATAGCCAGAGCCCTGCTGCGCTCGACTCCGCGCGGCCGGGCAGCGTCATCACCGTCACATTCCGAGACACGTCAGAGACAGAGGACGAGAGCGCCGGGCTTGATTAGCCGCCTCTGCCTGATCTCCGGCCCGGAGGCGGACGCTACCGCCTGCCTGCTCAGCCAGATCCTGGCCCGGCGGGGCAGAACGGCCATGTGCGCCCTGGGAAGGGGCTATGAGGGGGAGCTGTCCCCCTGGCTGCGGGCGCTGGAGCAGCGGCGCTGCCCCTTTGGGGTGTGCGCCCTGCCGGAGGGAATCCGCCCGGACTGGTATGTCCGCGCCGGATGCGCCGTCTTCCTCAGCCGCAGCGCGGGAGAAGCTGCGGCGGGAGAGCTGGCCAGCGGCGCCGACGCGATTCTCAATCTGGATGACCCGGAGGGGGTTCCCAAGCTGCCCGACGGGGTGCGGCGCTGGACGATCTCCGAGCGGCGCAACAGCGCCGATGTCAGCGCGAAAAACCTGCGCCTGCGGCCCTTCCGCACCCAGTTCGAGGCGGTGACCCGGGACGACATCTGCCGCCTCAGCGTCCCCCTCCCCGAGGGGCGGGGGCTGTACCCCGGGCTGGCGGCGGCCTGCGCCGCGCTGACCTTCGGGATGGGACTGAACGAGAGTGCCGCCGCGCTGGAGGGCGCGGAGCCGGTTCCTCTGGGGATGATCCCCCTGCCTCTGGGCGGCCCCAACGCCCTGGCGGGTTATTTTGAAGCAAAAAAGTAATGCGGGACAGGATATTCCGCGTCAGAGAGGTACAAGAGATATGATCCGGACAATCATCAGTTTTCTCATTGCATTTGTGATTTCCCTGGTGCTGGGGCGGTTTTTGATCCCCTGGCTCCGGGCGCTGAAGGCGGGACAGACGATCAAGGAGATCGGCCCCAAATGGCACATGACCAAGCAGGGCACCCCCACCATGGGGGGCATCATGTTCGTCGTCGGCATTCTGGTGGCGGTGCTGGCCCTGGGCTGGCAGAGTGGGGATTATACCGCCTTCATCGTCTATGACTTCGCCCTGGTCTTTGGCATCATCGGGTTTATCGACGATTTCTTCAAGGTCAAATTCCACAAGAACGAGGGCCTGACCGCCCTGCAGAAGTTCCTGCTCCAGGTGGCCGCCGCCATCGTGTTTGTCATTCTGCTGCGCAACCTGGGCGTCATCTCCAATGACCTCTACATCCCCTTTGTCAATGTGACGATCTACCTGCCCTGGGTGGTCTACATGATCCTGGCCGTCTTTATCATCGTCGGCACCGTCAACTCCGTCAACCTGACCGACGGCATCGACGGCCTGGCCACCGGCGTGACCATGCCCGTCATGCTCTTCTTCACTGCGGTGGCCATCCTCTGGGGCCGTTACGGCGCGGGCATTCTGAGCGCCGCCGCCTTCGGCGGGCTGTGCGCCTTCCTGATCTATAACTTCCACCCCGCCAAGGTCTTTATGGGGGACACCGGCTCCCTGTTCCTGGGCGGCCTGGTCTGTGGGCTGGCCTTTGCCCTGGACATTCCGCTGGTGCTCATCCTGGTGGGCATCATCTACATCTGCGAGACCATGAGCGACATCATCCAGGTCGCCTATTTCAAGCTGACCAACGGCAAGCGGATCTTCCGCATGGCCCCGCTGCACCACCATCTGGAGATGGGCGGCTGGAGCGAGGTCAAGCTGTTCGTCGTCTTTACCAGCATCACGGCGGTGTGCTGTGTGCTGGCCTATCTGGGGGTCATGCTGCGGTTCGCCGCGTGACCGATTTCCGCGCGGCGGGATAACACAGAGAAA
>JAFVAS010000268.1 GCA_017480395.1 Oscillospiraceae bacterium
AGGGCAATGTGCTCTCAGAGGCCTGGTTCACCCCGGACTTTACCGAGTATCACGTCCAGGGACAGTCGCCCTATCGGGTGGATAACCCGGCGTCCTATCCCCTGCTGGTGCCAATCATCAACCGGCCTGATGCCCGGCGACCCTTCGGGCACTCCCGGATCAGCCGAAGCTGCATGAGCCTGATGCAGTCAGCGTCCCGCACGGTCAAGCGCAGCGAGATCAGCGCCGAGTTCTATTCGTTCCCCCAGAAGTACATGGTGGGCCTGGCCGAGGACGCCACGGTCAAGGATACCTGGGCAGCGGCTATGTCCGCCATGATGACCGTTTCCAAGGATGGCGATGGGGACAAACCCACCGTGGGCCAGTTCTCTCAGCAGTCCATGGCCCCCCATATGGAGCAGCTTCGGATGCTGGCGGCGCTCTTTGCGGGGGAAACCGGCCTGACCCTGGATGACCTGGGCTTTGTCTCCGACAATCCCTCCAGCGCCGAGGCCATCAAGGCCAGCCATGAGACCCTGCGTCTGATGGCCCGCAAAGCCCAGCGGGATATGTCGGTTGGCCTGCTCAATACCGGCTATCTGGCGGCCTGCCTCCGGGACAATTTCGCCTATCAGCGGCGGCAGATCAGCCAGACCCGGGTAATCTGGGAGCCCATCTTCGAGCCGGACGCCGCTATGCTTTCCGGCATAGGCGACGGGGCCATCAAGATCAACCAGGCGGTGCCCGGCTACTTCGGGCCCAATAACCTGCGCGCCCTGACCGGCGTGGAGGCCGATCAGGGATGACAGATCGGGAGCTGCTGGCAGCCATCCAGGCGGACTTTCAGACGGCCTATCGGGAGAGCCGTAAAATCCAGGCCCTGCTCCGGCGGGTACAGGAGGGTTCGGCCACCTACGCCGACGCCCAGGCCTACGCCGTGGAGGTGAGCAGGTTGATTGGCACGGTGTGGCAGCGGCATTTCTCCGCCCTCTCCGATGGTCAGGCGAAGAGCCTTGCCTATCAGCTGATCCCCTCCGTGCTGGACGGCAACTACACCATGGTGCGAGACTACGCCCGGGACACCCAGGCGGGACTGAACCGACGGGCGAACATCGGCCTCCAGCCTCAGACGCCCCCAATGAACACAGACCGGGTGGAGGGGCTCCAGACCATGGTGGGACAGGCCGAGCGTTACGCCGAGGCCGAGCCAGGACTGATCTCCGGCATGGAGAACTTCACTCAAAACGTGGTGGACGAATCTGTCCGCCGCAACTTCGAAGCCCAGGGCGGGGCGGGGCTGTCTCCAAAGCTGATCCGCCGGGCGGATGCGGGGGCCTGCTCCTGGTGCCATGGACTGGCAGGGGTGTCTGATTACCCGGTCATGGGCCGGGAGGTCTACCGCCGCCACAAGAATTGCCATTGCGTTGTGCAGTATGACCCCGGCGACGGCAAGCGGCAAGATGTCCACACAAAACGCTGGACAGAGGACGCCGCGCCTGATAAGATAGAGGCGAGAAAGCGGATCACGGTGCACCCGGATCGGAACGCGGCTAAGACCGAGGAGCGGAGAACGGCTTCTGCAGGAGAGGCCAGAGACTTCCGCTTTGGGATTCAGTTCTTTGCGAAACCAAGCAGCGAATACCCAACTATTATCCTGCCCAAATCCGAATATGCCCATGTCATGAGCGAGATAGCCACACACATGACCCCCGACAAGGAGGGCAAACGCGTATTTCACGCGCTGATCGGCGCATACCGCTACACCGTGGAAAACAACGGATTTGGAGATTATCGAATCATCGGGAAGGTACAAATCGATGGCGGGTAATTTTATCTACGGCAAACACCGAACTGAGATGGAAATGCGGCTGATCCGTCTGTTGCGGACAATCTCCGCAGAGGACGATTTCGTCCACGGTGTATTGATTGATCTTGTTACGGAAGAAGATCAGCGAACGGTTGCCGACTTCATTGAGTACGGCCAGGATGTCACTTATGAGGGCGTTATTCTGATGGCGCTGGAGCTTGGCACCCGGCAAAGAGGAAAACAAAACCAGACTTAACCACCACGCATTTGCCTGGTGGTTTTTTCATGCCCAAACGAAGGAGGGAGGCGTATGTCCGGGAGAGTCGGACGCCAAACTCCCACAACCAGCGTAATCCTTCCCTATACGCAGACCCGGGGCCAGGAGGCCATCGACCTCTACAACAGCACCGGCCGCACCGCCCAGGAATGGCAGGAGCTGCTGCTCTATGATCTGCTGGCCCTGGATGCCGAGGGGCTGTATGTCCACTCCATATTCGGCTATGCCGTCCCCCGGCGCAACGGCATAAATGATATCGTCGCCATCCGGGAAATGTGGGGCCTGGTCAACGGAGAGCACATCCTCCACACGGCCCACCGCACCACCACGACCCATACCGCCTGGGAGCGGCTTCTGGATCTGCTGGAAAAAGCCCACATCGAGGTGGAGAGCACCTTTCGAGCCTTCGGCAAGGAGCACATCTACCTGGACACCGGCGGGCGCATCGAATTCCGCACCCGGACGAGCAAGGGCGGCCTGGGCGAGGGTTATGATCTGCTGGTCATCGATGAGGCCCAGGAGTACCAGGACGACCAGGAGACGGCTCTGAAATATGTGGTCAGCTCCAGTCCCAACCCACAAACCGTATTTTGCGGCACCCCGCCCACGGCGGTCTCCACCGGCACAGTGTTCACCAAGCTCCGGGCCCGCACGCTGCAGGGCCAGAGCGTCAACACCGGCTGGGCGGAGTGGTCCGTGGAGCAGATGTCCGATCCGCTCGACGTGGAGCTGTGGTACGAGACCAACCCTTCCCTGGGCACGATCCTGACGGAGCGCAAGATCCGGGACGAGCTGGGCACCGACGACACGGATTTCAATATCCAGCGCCTGGGCCTGTGGCTCAAATACAACCAGAAATCCGCCATCAGCGCCACAGAGTGGAACCTGCTGCGGGTGGATGCGCTGCCGGAGCTGACCGGAAAACTGCATATCGGCATCAAGTATGGCCATGACGGTACCAACGCCGCCATGGCCATTGCTGTACGCACCGCCGACGACAAGATCCTTGTGGAGTGCATCGATTGTCGTCCGGTCCGGGCGGGCAGCGCCTGGATGCTGGATTTTCTCTCCCGCGCGCAGGCTCAAACAGTTGTGATTGACGGTGCGAACGGCCAGAGCATCCTTGCCGGAGAGATGTAGGACGCCGGAATCAAGACCCGACCGACGCTGCCCACCGTAAAGGAGATCATCGAGGCCAACGCCATGTTTGAGCTGGGCCTGTCCGGGCAGATCTGCCATGCGGGGCAGCCCGGCCTTATGCAGGTGGTCACCAATACGGAAAAGCGGGCCATCGGCTCCTCCGGCGGATTTGGGTACAAATGCACCAAAGAGGGCGCCGAGATTGCCCTGCTGGACGCCGCCATTCTGGCCTTTTGGGCCTGCGCCACGGCGAAGAAG
>JAFVAS010000269.1 GCA_017480395.1 Oscillospiraceae bacterium
CCACCGGCGCGGTTCCCCCGGACAGGGACAGCGCCTTGCTCACCCCCGCCTCGATCGTCTCGCAGGCGGTGGCCGCTGCGCCGCATCCGCGCAGATAGTCCGACAGCTGATCCCCGGTCAGACGCCGGGGGCTGTCCGGGGTCACGCAGACAAATTCCCGGGCATAGGGCATCAGCACCGCAAGCATGCCCGCATAGTCCTTGTCCACCAGAACGCCGGTCAGAAAAACCGCCTTCCCCTCCGGCTGGAGCGGCAGCAGCTCCTCCAGGCTCCGGGCCAGGGCCTGGGCGCATTGGGGGTTGTGCCCGCCGTCCAGCAGGAACAGCGGTGCGCGGTTCAGCACCTCCATCCGGGCGCTCCAGCGCACCGTCCGCAGCCCCAGGGCCACCGCCTCCTCCGGGAGGCTCCAGCCCCGCTCCCGCAGGGCCTCCACACAGGTCAGCGCCAGCGCCGCGTTGTGGGTCTGGTATTCCCCGATGAGGGCGAGGTGATAGCCCCGTCCCCGCCACGAAATCTCCTGTCCGTCCAGGCCGTAGTGCCGCCGCTCCAGTGCCCCCTCGTCCACCCGGACCAGGGAGACGCCCTGCGCCCCGCAGACCCGGGCAATGACCTGCGTCGCCTCCGGCGCGCCGTCATAGCAGACGCAGGTGCAGCCCGGCTTGATGATTCCCGCCTTGGTGGCGGCGATCTCCGCAAGGGTGCTGCCCAGATACTCCGTGTGTTCCAGGCCGATGTTGGCAATCACCGCCAGCTCCGGGGCGTCGATGGCGTTGGTGCTGTCCAGCGCACCGCCCATCCCCACCTCCAGCACCACGATGTCGCAGCGCTCCTCGTGGAAATACTGCATGGCGACGGCGGTCACCAGCTCAAACTGGCTGGGGTGATCCTCCATGGCCTCGGCGATCTCCCGCACCCGCTCGGTGACCTCGGCCAGGCGCTGACCGGGGATATTCTCCCCGTCAACCCGGATGCGCTCGCAGAAGGTCTCGAGAGAGGGGGAGGTATACAGCCCGGTGCGATAGCCCGCCGCGCGCAGGATGGCGTCCAGCATGGCGCAGGTGCTGCCCTTGCCGTTGCTGCCGGTCACATGGATGAATTTCAGCTTTTTCTGCGGATCGCCCAGGGCGGCGAGCAGCTGCCGCGTCCGCCCCAGTCCCAGCCGGGTGGTGCTCCAGCCATAGTGCTCGATATAGGCAATTGCCTCTTGTTCGGTCATGTGCTCCATACCCCGTCAGTTCATCCGCCTGTAAGCGGTGCGGATCGGCTTGATCAGCGGCGGCAGGACGAGGGAATAGGCCACGCCCCGGATCGCGCAGATCACCAGCCGCAGCGCAAGGGCCCCGAGAATAATGCCCGGATAATAGTAGCCGTAGATCCTGCTGTCCACATACAGGCTGAAGGTGTTCAGAAGGGTGATGAGCAGCTCGCTCCCGACGACGATCAGCGTAACCTGAAGCTGGCTCATCGCATAGTGCTTCCGTTTGGCGTACAATCCCACGATCAGCCCGCTGAGCACATAGGGCAGAATCCAGAGCGGCGTGGTCACCGTCACGCCGTAGCGCAGCAGCTGATAGATGAGGGTTCCGATGCCGCCGATGGTCATGCCGTCGATCGGCCCGAAGAGCAGCGCGCCGATCAGCACCGGAACGCTCTCAAAGGTGATCTTCACGTTGACCAGATCCAGCGAAAAATAGCCGAGCACCGCACACATGGCGGAGAGCATGGCATCGATCACGATCTGTCGGGTGGTCCATTTTTTCATAAAAAAACTCCTTTCATGGCAGTTTGCCACAAAAGGAGGCTAGGGTTCCCCACTTCGGTGGCAGCGGATGCGGAAACGGTACCGCAACGCACTTCGCGTTTTCGTCTGCGGGCAACTTCCCATCCCGCAGCACTTAACGCACCGTTTCCTACTCTACCATACCTGATTGCATTGTATCACAGTTCTGTTACGGGCGCAACCCATTTATCACGCCCGCTTTGCCGCCTCCACCACATGGGAGACCAGCACGCTGGTGGTGACGCTGCCCACGCCGCCGGGGACGGGGGTGATGGCGGCCACGATCGGCTCCGCCTCGTCAAATCTCACATCGCCGCACAGCTTCTGCTTCTCTTCGCTCCAGCCGATGCCCACATCGATGACCACCTGTCCCTCGGACAGATAGTCCGCCCCGATGCACTCCATCTGGCCGGAGGCGGCGATGACGATGTCCGCCTCCTTTGTGATGGAGGGCACGTCCGCCGTGCGGGTGTGGCAGATGGTCACCGTGGCGTTTTCGTGCATCAGCATCATAGCCACGGGACGGCCGATCACCAGGGATCGCCCGATGACGGCCACCCGCTTCCCCGCGGGATCGATTCCGTAATGGCGCAGGATCTCCATGGCCGCCTGGGCGGTACAGGGCGGAAAGCCCAGATCCGTATTCGTGAACACCCCGGCCAGGGAGCCGTCGGTGCAGCCGTCCACGTCCTTTTCCGGAGCAAGCGTTTTCCTCGCTCTCTCCCCGTCCAGCTGGCTGGGCAGCGGGCGGAACATCAGGATGCCGTGGACGCCCTCGTCCCGGTTCAGCGCATCCAGCGCGGTGAAGAACGTCCCGCTGTCCACGTCGGCGGGTAGCACCACCTGCTTCACCGCCACCCCCACCTGGCCGCAGCGCTTGATCGCCCCCCGCTCATAGCTGAGGTCGTCGTCCCGGGCACCCACCCGGAGGATCGCCAGGGTGGGGACGATTCCGGCCTCCCGCAGCGCCGCCGCGTCGGCAGCCATCTTCTCGGTCAGCGCCGCCGCCACCGGGGCACCCTTCAACACTTCCGCCATGGTCAGAACCCTCCGTACACGCTGTCGTAAACCTCGTCGGCCAGGCGAAGATAGCGCCCGCTCAGCGCGTCGATGCGGGCGTTGATCTCCCCGGCATAGGCCCGGTCCTTCATCAGCTTTGTATTCACCTTCACGTTCACCGCCGCCCCCTGGAGGGCCGCCCGGCAGAGGGCCACGCCGGTGGCCGCGTCGGAGACGACCAGCCTGCTGCCCTTCTCGGCAAAGGCCTTTTGCAGGTCGATGGCCTCGCAGCACAGCTCAAAAATCTCCAGCGGCGCGGCGGCGGCATCCCGGAGGCAGGCCTCCATGATCTCGTCCCGGCTGGGATCGTCCCTGGGAATCCCATAGGCCCTGGAGAGGGGCGCAAAGGCCTCCGCGTCCTTGTCGATGCAGGCCAGCAGCTTTCCCCGAAGGGCCTGAGCCCGCTCCATCAGGGCCTTGATCTCATCCTCCACATCGGCGTATTTCTTCTTGCCGACGGTGAGCTCCCCCACCATGTCCCCCAGGGCGATGCCGACAGCACCCACCAGGGCGCTGGCACCGCCGCCGCCGGGAACCGGGGCCTTGGAGGCCAGCTGCTCCGTAAAGCCGCTGACGCTGGTCTCAAGCATACTCATATCCTTCTCCTCTTAAAACAGGCCGGAGATGACGCCGTTCTCGTCCACGTCGATCTTCTCGGCGGCGGGCACCTTGGGCAGGCCGGGCATGGTCATGATGTCGCCGGTCAGCGCCACGATGAAGCCGGCTCCCGCGCACACCTTCAGATTGCGCACGGCGATCCGGAACCCGGCGGGGGCCCCCAGCTTGGCGGGGTCATCGGAGAAGCTGTACTGGGTCTTGGCCATGCAGACGGGCAGCTTGTCATAGCCCAGCGCCTCGATCTCCTGGATCTGCTTCACCGCGTTGCCCACCAGATCCACGCCGTCGGCGTGGTAGACCTTGGTGGCGATGGCCTCCAGCTTCTCCCGGATGGAGCTGTCGAGCCCGTAGGACTGGCGGAAGGCGTTGGGCTGCCCGCACAGCCGGACGACCTCCTCGGCCAGGGCCTTGCCGCCCTCGCCGCCCTTGGCCCAGACCTCGGACAGGGCCACGTTGACCCCCAGCTCCCGGCACCTGGCCTCCACCAGCTCCAGCTCGGCCCGGGTGTCCGTCGGGAAGGCGTTGATGGCCACCACACAGGGCAGACCAAAGACGTTTTTGATGTTGCCGACGTGCTGCAGCAGATTGGGCAGGCCCCGCTCCAGCGCCTCCAGATTCTCCTCGTTCAGCCCCTCCTTGGGCACGCCGCCGTGATATTTCAGCGCCCGCACCGTGGCGACCACCACCACGGCAGAGGGGGTCAGTCCCGCCAGGCGGCACTTGATGTCAAAGAACTTCTCCGCCCCCAGATCGGCGGCGAAGCCGGCCTCGGTGACCACATAGTCCCCCAGCTTCAGGGCCATGCGGGTGGCGGTGATGGAGTTGCAGCCGTGGGCGATGTTGGCAAAGGGGCCGCCGTGGATGAAGACGGGGGTGCCCTCCAGGGTCTGCACCAAATTGGGCTTGAGGGCGTCCTTGAGCAGGGCGGCCATGGCCCCCTCCGCCTTCAGGTCGTGGGCGGTCACGGGTGCGCCGCCGTGGGTGTAGCCGACGACGATCCGGCCCAGCCGGGCCTTCAGATCGGGAATGTCAGAGGCCAGGCACAGCAC
Source organism: Oscillospiraceae bacterium (assembly GCA_017480395.1). Classification (GTDB taxonomy): domain Bacteria; phylum Bacillota; class Clostridia; order Oscillospirales; family Oscillospiraceae; genus UMGS1766. The sequence continues at coordinate 4,507 of JAFVAS010000269.1, forward strand.
CGCCATGACCTCGCTGGCCACGGTGATCTCAAAGCCGTCCTCCCTGGGCACGCCCTGCATCTTCCCGCCCAGGCCGCAGACGATGTTCCGAAGCTGACGGTCGTTCATGTCCACGCAGCGCTTCCAG
>JAFVAS010000270.1 GCA_017480395.1 Oscillospiraceae bacterium
GACACCATGACCAACCGGACGGTGGAGGTTACCGACATACAGCTTGAAAACGTACCGGAGGGCCTGAGCGGAGAGCTGAGCACCCAGTCCGTCGTGGTGCGCATCCGGGGTAAGGCGGAGATCATGTCCATTGTGATGGACAGCGATGTCTATCTGACCGTCGATCTCTCGGGCTACACCGTCGCCGACGCGGGCACCCGAACCCTCAACGCCAAGGTTCACGTCAAGGGCTTCTCCGATGTGGGGGCCATTGGCGACTACCCTGTTGTGGTCGTGGTCTCCGAGGCACCCCAGGAGCCCGAACCACCCACCACACCGTAAGCGATGTTTGGTTATGTTCTGCCCTATAAAGAGGCGCTGACCGATGAACAATGGCAGGCGTATCACGCCGCCTACTGCGGTCTGTGCCACGGGCTGAAGGAGCGGTATGGGTTTCTGGCCCAGTTTCTGCTCAACTATGATTTCACCTTCCTGACCATGCTGCTGCGCCGGGAGGAGGGCGCGCCGGAACAGCGGTGCCTGCGCTGCGTCTCCGCCCCGGTGCGGGGCAGGAACGCCTGTGTGCAGGAGTCGGTGAACGAGCTGGCCGCCGACTGCTCCATGCTGCTGATGTACTGGAAGCTGCGGGATCAGCTTGCCGACGAGCGGGGATTCAGGAAGCTGCCTGCCCTGTTTCTGCTCATCCTTTACCGCCGGGCCTTCCGCCGCGCCGCGCAGAATGCGCCGGCGTGCAGCCGTTCCATCGAGGAGAATCTCCGGGCGCTGGGGGAGCTGGAGCGGCAGAACAGCCCCTCCATCGACCGCACGGCGGATCGATTCGCCCGGATTCTGTCCGACCTGACCCCATCGGATTGGCCCCTGGGTCAGCGCCGGGCGACGGAGCAGCTGCTCTATCACCTGGGCCGGTGGATATACCTGATTGACGCCTGGGACGACCTAAAGGAAGATTTCAGGAAGCGGGACTATAATCCCATCATAAGCCGATTCGGGTTGACCAGAGAGGCGCTGGAGCAGGCGCCGGGCATCGAGGCCCGGGAGGAGATGGATCGCACCCTGCGCCATTCAGAAAATCTCGCCATCTCCGCCTTTCACCTCGGCTCCTTCGGCTACTACGCCCCCATCATCGAAAATATACTCTGTGCCGGGCTGCCCATGGTGCGGCAGATGGTGTTCTCCGGTCAATGGAAAAAGAGACACAGAATCAAGAAACAGGAGTTAAACCGCCAATGAACGATCCTTACAGCGTATTAGGTATCTCGCCCAGCGCGACGGACGAGGAGGTCAAACAGGCCTACCGCAAGCTGGCCCGGAAGTATCATCCCGACAACTATCAGGATAATCCTCTGGCCGACCTGGCCGAGGAGAAGATGAAGGAGATCAACGAGGCCTACGAGGCCATCACCCGGATGCGGGCGGGGGGCAGCGCCACCCAGGCCAGCAGCAGCGGCTATCAATCCCGCTCCACCGGCGGGAATAGCAGCTACAACGGCTACCGCCAGCAGCGGGGGACGACGAATCCCCTCTATGCCCAGGTGCGCTCTGCCATCAACGCCGGGGACATCCGGCGGGCGGAGGATCTGCTGGTGCAGGCCCCGGCCACCGATGCGGAATTCTACTTCCTCCAGGGCAGTATTGCCTACCGCAAGGGCTGGCTGGATGAGGCCAACGCCAATTTCCAGCGGGCCGTCTCCATGGAGCCGGGCAATGTGGAGTATCGTCAGGCCTATAACATGATGCAGCAGGGTGGACGGGCCTACCGCTCCGAGGGCTATGGCACCGGAATGGACACCATGGACTGCTGCACCGCCCTGATGTGCATGAACTGCCTGTGCGGGGGAGGCCGCTGCTGATGCGGCGCAGCCTGTCCCCCCGGGGCATCGCCCTGTCCGGCCTTCTGGCCGCCGTGGCGCTGCTGCTGATGCTCCTGGCCGGTGTCACTCCCTCCGGGTGGATGGGGGTGACCGCCGTGGCGGGGCTGGCGGTGGCCGTCGCCATCTCGGCGGCGGGCTATTCCTGCGGCGCGGGGGTCTATCTCGCGGCGGGACTGCTGGGACTGCTGCTGTTGCCCGCCAAGCGGGTTGCGGTGCTGTTTCTGGCCCTCTTTGGGCTTTATCCTGTTCTGAAAAACCTGTTTGAGCGGCTTCCGTCCCGGGTTCTCTGTGTCGTCTGCAAGCTGGCCTTTTTCAACCTGGACGTCCTGGGGCTGTATTTCCTGGCCTCCGGCTTGATGGGCACGCTGTTCACCATGGAGCTGCCTGTGCCCACCTGGCTTGTCCTGATGCTCGGCGGCAGTGTGGTCTTCCTGCTCTATGACTACGCCTTTTCCAAGGTGATGGCCCTGCTTCAGGCCCGTCTGATTCCCCAACTGCGGCGGGGCGTTCAGGGGCGTACATTTTGACAGGCACAGCGCAATTTGTTATAATATGATTTCACGAATATGGTTCGCGAAACGAAATGACTGAGGTGTGAGAGAATGGTAAAGAGTATGACCGGCTACGGCCGGGGAGAGGCGACGCTGCACGGAAGAACCATCACAATCGAGCTCAAAAGCGTCAACAACCGCTATCTGGACTGTTCCGTCCGTCTGCCCCGGGCCTATGCCTTTGCCGAGGAGGGGGTCAAATCCCGGGTCAAGGCCGCCACCTCCCGGGGGAAGGTGGACGTCTATGTCACGGTGGACGCCACCCAGGCCGACGCCGTGACGGTCTCCCTCAACCGCCCCCTGGCGGAGAGCTATCTGGCCGCCCTGCGTACCATGTCCGAGGAGCTGGGGGTTCAGAACGATGTCAGCGTCACATTACTCTCCCGATTCCCCGACGTCCTGACGGTGGAGAAGGTTCCCCAGGATCAGGAGGAGCTGTCGGAGGATCTGTTCTCGGTGCTGGATCTTGCCCTGGTGGAATATGATCGGATGCGCACCACCGAGGGCGAAAAGCTGAAGGAGGATCTCCTGGTCAAGCTGGCCAATATGGAGCAGTTTGTCACCCAGGTGGAGGCCCGTTCCCCCGAAACGGTGCGGGAGTACCGCGCGCGGCTGACCGCCAAACTGGAGGAGGTTCTTGCCAACACCCAGATCGACGAGAGCCGGATTCTGACGGAGGCGGCGGTCTTTGCCGACAAGGTCGCGGTGGACGAGGAGACGGTGCGTCTGAGGAGCCATATCGCCCAGTTCCGGGAGATGCTGGAGGTCGTCGGCATCGTCGGACGGAAGATCGACTTTTTGATCCAGGAGATGAACCGGGAGACCAATACCATCGGCTCTAAATGCACCGACCTGACCATATCCCGGATCGTGGTGGATATGAAGTCGGAGATCGAAAAGCTGCGCGAGCAGGTGCAGAACCTGGAGTGACTGGGGGAGAAGGCTATGAAACTGTTGAATATCGGTTATGGCAATATGGTCTCCGCCCAACGCCTCATCGCCATTGTCAGCCCGGACTCCGCCCCCATCAAACGGATGATCCAGGAGAGCCGGGAGAAGGGCCTGCTGATCGACGGCACCTATGGCCGCCGCACCCGGGCGGTGCTGCTGATGGACAGCGATCACGTCATTTTGTCCTCCATCCAGCCGGAGACCATTGCAAACCGGCTGGCCGGAAAGGACGCCGCTTCTGCCTCGGCGGAGGAGGATGCGGAGGATGAATAAGCCTTTGACCGGCAATCTTGCCATTGTGTCCGGCCCCTCCGGGGTGGGAAAGAGCACCGTCATCGCCGAGGTGCTGCGCCGTCGTCCCGATCTGTATTTTTCCGTCTCCTTCACCACCCGCGCCCCGCGGGAGGGGGAGGTCAACGGCGTCAACTACCACTTCGTGGATGTCCCGGAGTTTGAGCGGATGATCGCCGAGGGGGAGCTGCTGGAATACGCAAATTACTCCGGCAACTACTACGGCACCTCCGCCAAGCTGATCGACGAAAAGCTGGAACAGGGGATCGACGTGCTGCTGGACATTGAGGTCGTGGGCAGCAAGATCGTCCATGACAAGCGGCCCGATACCCCGCTGATTTTTATCATCCCGCCCTCCTTTGAGGTGCTGTCCCAGCGGCTGTATGGCCGGGGCACCGACAGCGAGGAGGTCATTCAAAAGCGCCTGGATCGCGCCAGGGAAGAGTTGAAGGAAGTACCCAGATATGACTATCTGGTGGTCAACGATCGGGTGGAGAACGCCGTCGACGAGATTCTTTCGATCCTGCGGGCCGAGGGCTGCCGGACGAAGAAACGCATCCATCTGGTTGAAATTGAGGAGGAATAAGCTATGGTACTGTATCCGATGAATGAACTGCTGGAGCACATTGAGAGCCGCTATCTCCTGGTCAACATGGTGGCCCATCGGGCCCGCCAGATCTCCGAGGAGGCGGAGGAGACGGAGATTCCCCTGGAGGAGAAGCCCGTCACCATCGCCCTGGAGGAAGTGCGCAGCGGCCAGCTCCGCCAGGAGAGAGAAATCACATTTTAACCCAGCCAGAAAAGCGACAGCGCCCTTTTCAACGGCGCTGTTCTTTCCGTTGATGCCAAAGGAGGGAGCGGAAGGTGTCGGATGATCTGATCTGCCAGGTGGCGGTGTCCTCCGCCACCTACGCCATCGACAAGCCCTATACCTATTTCGTCCCCGAAAATTACGCTGACCGGGCTGCCCCGGGCATGCGCGTGGTCGTCCCCTTTGGCAAGGGAAACCGCCATGTGGAGGGCATGCTGCTCTCCGTGCAGACAGGGGAGCGGACGAAGGGGGTCAAGCCCATCTTGTCCCTGCTGGATGGGGAACCGCTCCTCTCGCCGGAGCAGATCCAGCTGGCCCTGTGGATGCGGGAGCGCTATTTCTGCACCGTCTACGACGCGGTGAAGGCCATGCTGCCCTCCGGCCTCTACTACTCCATTAAGGACGTTTACCGCCTGACCGATGGGATCGATAAGGAGCGGGCCTATGCCGCCTCCAGCCGTCCCGCCGCCCAAAAGGTGCTCGATCTGCTGTACGCCAGCGATGGCCGGATGGAGAAGGGTACCCTCTATTCCGCCTTTTTTGACGCCAATCCCTCCAAAGCGCTGAAGGAGCTGGAGGGGGCCGGTGTGATCTGGATCGACACCGCCGCCTCCCGCGCTGTGGCGGATAAGCAGGAGCAGCTGGCTGCGCTCTGTGTTGACGCGGCGGAGGCTCTGTCCAAGCTTCCGCCCCAGGCGGCCTCGCAGCGCGCCATCATCCGACTGCTGGCCGATCTGCCGGAGGTCAGCGTGAAGGACATCAAATACTTCACCGGGGCCTCCATCCGAAGCGTAAAGGCGCTGGAGAAGCGGGGCATCATCCGTCTGGAGCTGCGGGAGGTGTTCCGCCGCCCCCACGTGCAGGAGGTTCCGCCTCAGTCGCCCCCAAAGCTGAACGACGGGCAGCAGCGCTGTTTCGACGGCCTGGACGCGCTGGCAAGGGCGGGAAAGCCCGCCTGTGCGCTGCTCTACGGCGTCACGGGCAGCGGAAAGACCCAGTTCTATATCCGGCTGATCCACTCCGCCCTCGCCCGGGGCAAGACCGCCCTGGTGCTGGTGCCGGAGATCGCATTGACCCCTCAGATGATGGCCCACTTCACCGCCCAGTTTGGCGACGAGGTAGCCATCCTCCACAGCATGCTGTCAGCGGGGGAGCGCTATGACGAGTGGAAGCGCATCCGCTCCGGCCGGGCCAGAGTCGTGGTGGGCACCCGCTCCGCCGTGTTCGCGCCGCTGCAAGACCTCGGTCTGCTGGTGCTGGACGAGGAGCAGGAGGGCAGCTATAAATCGGAAAACACCCCCCGATATCACGCCCGGGACGTGGCAAAATACCGCGCGGCGAAGGAGCGTGCCCTGCTTGTGCTGGGCTCCGCCACGCCGACGGTGGAGACCATGTTCTTCGCCAAGAGCGGGAAATACCACCTGTTTGAGCTGAGAACGCGGTACAATCAGCAGGAGCTCCCCCGGGTGATCGTCTCCGACCTGAAGGAGAATCTGCGGGCCGGGTCGGCCTCCATCCTGGGCGAGGAGCTGAAACGCGAGCTGGGGGAGAACCTCCGCCGGGGAGAGCAGTCCATTCTGTTCATCAACCGCCGGGGCAGCAGCCGTATGGTGGTCTGCATCGAGTGCGGCGCGTCTCCCGCCTGCCCACGCTGTACCACAACGCTGACCTATCACAAGGCCAATGGCCGTCTGATGTGTCACTACTGCGGATATTCCCAGGCGATGCCGTCCAATTGTCCCTCCTGCGGCGGAGATATTTACTTCTCCGGAGCGGGCACCCAAAAGGTGCAGGAGGAGGTGGAGGAGCTGTTTCCGGGCATCGAGGTGATGCGGCTGGATACCGACACGGTTTCTGTCAGCCATCCCCACGAGAAAATGCTGGAGCGGTTCCGCCATCAGAAGATCCCGGTGCTGGTGGGCACCCAGATGGTGGCAAAGGGGCTTGATTTCGAGTCCGTCACCCTGGTGGGTGTCATCTGCGCCGACCAGTCCCTCTATGTGGACAACTATCGCGCCTCGGAGCGCACCTTTTCGCTGCTGACCCAGGTGGTTGGCCGGGCGGGCCGGGGAGAGCGCTCCGGGCGGGCGGTCATTCAGACCTATACTCCGAAAAACGATGTAATTTTGTGCGCAGCACAGCAGGACTATGACCGCTTCTATGAAAGCGAGATCGAGCTGCGCCAGGCCCGGGGCTTGCCGCCCTACCGGGACATGTATGTCATCACCGTCTCCGGCCCGGACGAAGGGGCCGTGCTGCGCTGCTGCATGCGGGTTGCAGACGGCCTGCGGGCGTGGCGGGACACGCCGGAGATGGCGGAATGTGACCTGCAGATCCTCGGTCCCTCCGCCGCCCCGGTGCTGATGGTCAACCTGCGCTATCGCTACCGGATCACCGTGCTGGGCAGGTCGGGGAACCGCGTACACAGAATGGTGGGATTTATTCTGAAATCGGCCCACGCCGATCCGCTGAACCGCGGCGTTTCCGTCACGGCGGATCGGAATCCGATGGATTGACAAAATACATGCACTCCACGAGAAAGGAAGAGAAACATGGCACTGCGTGAGATTATAAAGAAGGGCGACGAGGTGTTGGGTAAAAAATGCCACCCGGTCACGAAATTCGACGCCAAACTCCACCGACTGCTGGACGACATGGCGGAGACCCTGCGGCAGGCGGACGGCGTCGGCCTGGCCGCGCCGCAGGTGGGCATTCTGCGCCAGATCGTTTTGGTCATCAACAAGCAGGATCAGATCATTGAGCTGATCAACCCGGAGATCATCGCCACCTCCGGCGAGCAGTACGGGCTGGAGGGCTGTCTCTCCGTACCCGGACGTTATGGTTTTGTCAAACGCCCGATGGTGGTGCGGGTGCGCGCCCAGGATCGGTTCGGCAATACCTTTGAGGTGGAGGACGACGAGATTACCGCCCGCTGCTTCTGCCACGAGATCGATCACCTCAGCGGCCATCTGTTCGATGAGCTGTGTGACCGCACCTATACCGTCGAGGAGATCGACGAGATGGAGCGCCAGGCCGGCGAGAAGGAGTAAAGCAACCGATGCGAATCGTGTTCATGGGCACGCCGGACTTTGCCGTGCCCTCGCTGGAGCGGCTGATTGCCGACGGACATCAGGTCGTCGGCGTCTACACCCAGCCGGATAAACCGAAGAACCGGGGGATGAAGCTGACGGCCAGCCCGGTCAAGGAGCACGCCCTGGCCCACGGCATCCCGGTCTTTCAGCCCACGACGCTGAAGGACGACGCCGTATTTGAGGAGCTGTGCACCCTCGCGCCGGAGCTGATTGTCGTCGCCGCCTATGGCAAAATTCTGCCCAAGCGCATTCTGGACTGCCCGGAAAAGGGCTGCATCAATGTCCACTCCTCGCTCCTGCCCAGATACCGCGGAGCGGCCCCCATCAACTGGGCCATCCTGAACGGGGAGGACGAGACCGGCGTCACCATCATGTATATGGCCGAGGGACTGGACACCGGGGACATCATCTCCCAGCGCGCCACTCCCATTGACCCGAACGAGAGCGTGGAGACGCTGCATGACCGCCTGGCGGCGCTCGGCGCCTCGCTGCTCTCGGAGACCGTTGTGTCCATCGCTGACGGCACAGCCACCAGGAGACCCCAGGATGACGCGCAATCCAACTACGCGCCGATGCTGAACCGGGAGCTATCGCCCGTCGATTTCACCCGCAGCGCCCGTCAGATCCACGATCAGATCCGGGGCCTCGTTCCCTGGCCCGCCGCCTGTATGGAGGTGGAGGGATTAAGCCTCAAGCTCTTTGCCTCCGATCTGCCCGGTGAGGAGAGTGAACTGCCTCCCGGCACCATCCTGGGCGCGGATAAAAAGGGCATGCGAATTGTCTGTGGGGACGGGAAGGTTCTGCGCATACTGGAGCTCCAGGCCCCGGGCAAGAAGCGGATGCGCGCGGTGGACTACCTGCGCGGCCATCCGCTGACCCGCCAATGACCCCCGCAGCCGTGACCCCTGCCCGGGAGGCGGCGTATCAGGCGCTGATGGCCTGTGAAGCCCGCGGTGCCTGGTCGGATCAGGCCATTCGCGCAGCGGCAAAAAAAGCGGCGCTGCAGCCCAAGGACGCAGCGCTGGCAGCGGTCATCTGTTATGGGGTGATCCAGAACCGGCTTCTGCTGGATTTCTGGATCGACGCCTATTCAAAAATCCCTGCGCGAAAGCTGGATTCGGAGGTGCGGGTCAGTCTGCGCATGGGGTTTTATCAGCTTCGCTTTCTGGATCGCATTCCCGACCGGGCCGCAGTCAATGAATCGGTCAATCTGGTACGCCGCCACGACAGGAACCGAGGGGCTGCTGGACTGACCAATGCGGTGCTGCGGGCATTTCTGCGCGGGGGAGAACCGCCGATGCCCGAACAGGAAGACCGGCTCATATATCTATCGATCC
>JAFVAS010000271.1 GCA_017480395.1 Oscillospiraceae bacterium
CGCTGCTGCCATCACCTACACCATTCAAGCGCTGGCCACCAAGGGCGAGCACATTGTCAGCCAGAAGACCATCTACGGCGGCTCCGTCAATCTGCTGGCCCACACGCTGCCGCTGTACGGCATCGACACCACCTTTGTGGATGTCCACAACCTCGCGGAGGTCGAGGCGGCCATCCAGCCCAACACCAAGGCCATCTACATTGAGACCCTCGGCAACCCGAATTACGACATCCCCGACATCGACGCCCTCGCCGACATCGCCCACAAGCACGGCCTGCCCCTGGCCATCGACAACACCTTCGGCACCCCCTATCTGATCCGGCCCATCGAGCACGGCGCGGACATCGTGGTTCACTCCGCCACCAAGTTCATCGGCGGCCACGGCACCACCCTGGGCGGCGTCATCGTGGACGGCGGCACCTTTGACTGGGCCGCTTCCGGCCGGTATCCCTGGATCTCCGAGCCCAACCCCAGCTATCACGGCGTGAAGTTCACCGACGCTGCCGGCCCCGCCGCCTTCGCCACCTACATCCGCGCCATCCTGCTGCGTGACACCGGCTCCACCATCAGCCCCTTCGCCGCTTTCCTGCTGCTCCAGGGCACCGAGACCCTGTCCCTGCGGCTGGAGCGCCACGCGGAGAACACCAAGAAGGTCATCGACTTCCTGACCAACCACCCCCTGGTGGAGAAGGTCAACCATCCCTCCCTGCCCGATCATCCCGACCACGCCCTGTATGAGAAGTACTTCCCCAACGGCGGCGCTTCCATCTTCACCTTCGAGATCAAGGGCGGCCAGGAGGAGGCCTTCAAGTTCATCGACAATCTGGAGATCTTCTCCCTGCTGGCCAACGTGGCCGACGTGAAGAGCCTGGTCATCCATCCCGCCACCACCACCCACTCCCAGTTCACCGAGGAGGAGCTGGCGGCCTCCGACATCAAGCCCAACACCATCCGCCTCTCCATCGGTACCGAGCACATTGACGACATCATCGCCGACCTGGAAAAGGGTTTTGCCGCCATCCAGTAATCGGACAAGAAGCCTGGAAGTTCCATTTGCTTCGCAGCTTCGCTCATATAATCAACGAATCAACCTTCCATTTTGAACAACTGGCCATTTCATTCTTCCTCAATTTTCAACTGCCGCGTCCCGCCTCGCCCATTCGCGAGGACGGGACGCGGCGCATTTTGCCCCGGCCGATGTTGTATTTTGCCGCAGTCCGGCGTGGAGCTTCAGCGCTTCTTAAGCTTCCCCGGATTGACTTCTTCGGAGGGGCCGTGCTAGAATGGGGGCAGTTGGAACAGAATCCTTCCAAAAGGCGGAATTGCACATGAAACTGCGAAAATTGACGGCCCTGACCCTGGCGCTGCTGCTGTTGTCGGGCTGCGGCGCGGCGGGCGCATCCGGCCGGGATACGGAGGCCGGGATGTCGGAGCCGGTGTTGGAGGAGAGCGCCCCCGTGGAGGCGCCGGAGTCCCCCACGCTGGCACCGGAGTCCCCGGCTTCGGAGGAGGCGGAACCCTCCTCGTCCGCGCCGGCGGAGGAGACCGAGGAAATTACGGTGGAGATCACGGTGGAGGAGTTCCCGGAGGATCTCGCGGAGGACGACGCGTTGGCGCCGGAGGACGCGGAGGAGCCGGCGTTTGTGCTGGAGATGCTGGAGGAGCCCCGGGAGATGGTCACCACCACCGATGTCAACCTGCGTGGCGAGCCCTCCACCGAGGGGGCGGTGCTTCGGACGCTGCCCCGCCGCACCACCGTGGAGGTGACGGCCCGTTCCGGGGACTGGAGCGCCGTGACGGTGGACAGGGAGACGGGCTATATTTACAGCAGCTACCTGGCGGAGCCGGGGGAGACCAACGGCTATCTGATCGCCATTGACGCCGGACATCAGCGCCGGGGCAACAGCGACAAGGAGCCCGTCGGCCCCGGCTCCAGCGACCTGAAGGCCAAGGTGACCAGCGGCACCAGCGGCGTGGTCAGCGGCTGGGACGAGTATGAGCTGAACCTGGTGCTGGCCCTCAAGCTGCAGGAGGAGCTGGAGGATCGGGGGTACGAGGTGATCATGACCCGAACCACCCACGATGTGGATCTCAGCAATGCCCAGCGGGCCGCCGTGGCCAACGACGCCGGGGCGGACGCCTTTGTCCGCATCCACGCCGACGGCTCCGACGATTCCAGCGCCCACGGGGCAATGACCATCTGCCAGACCAGCGCCAGCCCCTATAACGCCGCCCTCCACGACGAGAGCTATGCCCTGTCCGTGGCGGTGCTGGACGCGCTGGTGGCGGAGACGGGCTGCAACCGCCGGGGTGTCTGGGAGACGGACACCATGAGCGGCATCAACTGGTGTACGGTGCCGGTGACCATTGTGGAGGTGGGCTTTATGTCCAACCCCGCGGAGGACGCCCTGCTGGCCACCGAGGACTATCAGGATCTGGTGGTGCGGGGCATCGCCAACGGCATTGACGACTATTTACAGAGATAGGAGCACAGGATGAGCGAGGACTTGTTTGAACTGGAGCTGGGCCCGGAGAGCGATTTTGAGCAGCTGCTGGACGAGCTGGACGGGGGATATGGCCGGGCGGAGCTGGCGGCGATGCTGGCGCGGTGCAAGGAGCTGCACGGCGAGCTGGTGGACGCCGAGCCCTCCCCCCGCCGGGCGGAGGCCCACGAGGCGTGGGAGGATCGCATGGAGGCGCTGGAGGACCTGATCGACGAGCTGGCCGACCGGCTGGAGGACTGAGCCGTGGAGGCGCAGAAGCTGTTGGACGCCCTGGCGGACAGCCCGGTGATCGCGGCGGTCAAGAACGATGGGGAGCTGGAGCGGGCGCTGGAGAGCGACGTGGCGGTGCTCTTTCTGCTCTATGGCACCCTGGTCTCCCTGCCGGAGCTGACCCGCCGGGTGCACGACGCGGGGAAGCTGGCCTTCGTCCACCTGGATCTGGTGGAGGGGCTGGCCGCCCGGGAGGTGGCGGTGGACTTTGTCCGCGCCAACACGGCGGCGGACGGGGTGATCTCCACCAAGGCGAATCTGACCCGCCGGGCCCGGGAGCTGGGCCTGGTGGCGATTCAGCGCTATTTCCTGCTGGATTCCCGGGCGCTGCACGCGCTGGAGCAGCAGTTCCACCCGGCCAACGCCGATGTGGTGGAGGTGCTGCCGGGGCTGATGCCCAAGATCATCGCCCGGGAGGCGGCGCGCATCGGCGTCCCGGTGATCGCCGGAGGGCTGATCCGGGACAAGGAGGACGTGACCGGTGCCCTCTCTGCCGGGGCGGTGGCGGTGTCCAGCACCAACCCCGACGTCTGGAATATGTAAAAGAGCGCTGACCCGCAGTTGCGGGTCAGCGCTCTTTTATGCATAAATGGATCAAAGGGACTGCACCCCTTCGGGAAAAAGGCGTAAGCCTTTTCGAGCATCTTATTTCGCCCAGCCGAGGCTGCGGCCCACCGCCTTGTGCCAGGAGGAGAGCAGCCTCTCCCGCTCCTGGGCCTCCATCTGGGGCTGGTAGATCATCTCGCACTCCCAGAGCTGCTTGATCTCATCCCGGCTGCTCCACACGCCGGTGGCCAGTCCGGCCAGATAGGCCGCGCCCAGGGCGGTGGTCTCCCGGATGGCGGGGCGGCGGACGATGCAGTCGCTGATGTCAGCCTGGAACTGCATCAGGAACCGATCCCGGCTGGCGCCGCCGTCGGCCTTGAGGGAGCGCAGCTTCAGCCCGGTGTCCGCCTCCATGGCCCGCACCAGATCCGCCACCTGGTAGGCGATGGACTCCTGGGCGGCGCGGATGATGTGCTCCCGGCGGGTGCCCCGGGTGATGCCCACGATGGTGCCCCGGGCGTACATGTCCCAGTTGGGGGCCCCCAGCCCGGTGAAGGCGGGCACCAGATAGACCCCGCCGTTGTCGGGCACCTTCTGGGCATAGTATTCGGCGTCCCGGCTGTCGTTGAAGAAGCGCATCTCGTCCCGGAGCCACTGGATCACCGCGCCGCCCACAAAGACGGAGCCCTCCAGGGCGTACTGCACCTTGCCATCCAGGCCGATGGCGATGGTGGTGACCAGGCCGTTCTCGCTCTCGGTGGGGGTCTCCCCGGTGTTCATCAGCAGGAAGCAGCCGGTGCCATAGGTGTTTTTGGCGTCCCCGGCCTCGAAGCAGGTCTGGCCGAAGAGGGCGGCCTGCTGATCCCCGGCGATGCCGGCGATGGGCACGTCCACCCCCAGGATGTCGGTGTAGCCGTACACCTCGCTGGAGGAGCGCACCCGGGGCAGCATGCAGCGGGGGATGTTCAGCGCCTGGAGCAGCGTGTCGTCCCAGTCCAGGGCGTGGATGTCGTAGAGCATGGTGCGGGAGGCGTTGGTGACGTCGGTGACGTGCACCCGGCCGCCGGTGAGCTTCCACACCAGCCAGCTGTCCACCGTGCCGAAGCGCAGCTCCCCTGCCTCGGCCCGGCGCTGGCCGTCCTCGATGTGGTCGAGGATCCAGCGGATCTTGGTGGCGGAGAAGTAGGCGTCGGGGAGCAGGCCGGTCTTCTCCTTGATGTAGCCGCTGAGCCCCCGCTCCACCAGGCCGTCCACCAGGTCGGCGGTGCGGCGGCACTGCCAGACGATGGCGTTGCAGACCGGCGCGCCGGTGGCGGCGTCCCAGACGATGGTGGTCTCCCGCTGGTTGGTGATGCCGATGGCGGCCAGGTCGTGGACGTCGATGCCGCTCTGGGCCACCACCTCCATCATGACCGCGTACTGGGAGGACCAGATCTCCATGGGGTTGTGCTCCACCCAGCCCTCCTGGGGATAGAACTGGGTGAACTCCTTCTGGCTGACGGCGATGATGTTCTGCTGCTGGTCAAACAGGATGGCCCGGGAGCTGGTGGTACCCTGATCCAGGGAAAGGACATATTTGCTCATAGCGCTCAACCTCTTTCCGATGTTCCGATATTCTTTGTGGCGACGATGTCCGCCCCGGTGCCGCAGACATCGGTGATGACCACCTGGCCGATGCGCACCGGCGCCGCCAGCACCACCGCGTCCAGGGCGGCGGTGACGTCAAAAATCTTCTCCTTGGGGATGACGTCGCTGGTCTTGACCGGGCAGCGGGGGCGATCCCCGCCGGTGCAGCGCACGGTGGAGGTGACCACCCGGGTGGGGTGGGTCAGCTCAGCCTTACCGTAGGCCGCCCCCCGGGGGCAGCTGTTGCCGGTGACGGCGTAGCCGTTGTCCTCGTCCACCTGGAGGTGGCAGCCCCGGGGACAGACGATGCAGATCAATTCCTTCACTATTTTACACCTCCCGGACGGAAACGGTCAATGTGTTTGAGGCTTTCTCCAGCAATTTGGCGGGCAGGGTGATGTTCTCCATCTCCCCGGGGGCCATGTTCTCCCGCTTGAAGCGGGCGATCTGGGTGCCGCCGGAGGAGACGACGATCTCCGACGCGCCATAGATGCGGTTGACCCGGAAGAACAGGGAGCAGCTCTTCTCCACCCGGCCGGGGCGGAGGTGCTGGGGAACGGTGTAGCTGACGCCGTCGCCGGTTTTGATCTCCAGCACGGGCCCATCCGCCGGTTTTTCGCCCAGGACATAGGCGGCGGCCGCCGCCCCGGCCCGCTGGCTCTCGGCGGTGACGTAGTCCACCAGGTCGGGGACGTGGCAGACATTGCCGCAGGCGAAGACGCCGGGCAGGGAGGTCTCCATATTCTCATAGACCACCGCGCCGCGGGTCCGCCCGTCCAGGTCGATGCCCGCCTGGGCGGTCAGCTCGTTCTCTGGCAGCAGGCCCACCGAGAGCAGCAGGGTGTCGCAGTCGAAGACCATCTCGGTGCCGGGGATGGGGCTGCGGCGCTCGTCCACCTCGCTGACCACCACCTGCTCCAGCCGGTCCCTGCCCCGGATCTCGGTGACGGTGTGGGAGAGGTAGAGGGGGATGTCGTAGTCGTGCAGGCATTGGACGATGTTGCGCATCAGGCCGCCGGAGTAGGGCATGACCTCCACACAGGCCAGCACCTTGGCCCCCTCCAGGGTCATGCGCCGGGCCATGATGAGGCCGATGTCGCCGCTGCCCAGGATGACCACCCGCTTGCCCGGGAGGTAGCCCTCCACGTTCACATAGCGCTGGGCGGCTCCGGCGGTGAAGACCCCGGCGGGGCGGGTGCCCGGGGTGCCGATGGCGCCCCGGGTGCGCTCCCGGCAGCCCATGGCCAGCACGATGGCGCGGGCGCGCTCCACCCGGTAGCCGGTGGACTTGCCCACCATGTGCACCTGCTTGTCCGCGGTGATCTCCAGGGCCATGGTGTCCAGGCGCACCTCCACCCCGGTCTGGCTCAGCAGGTCGACGAACCGGGCGGCGTACTCCGGGCCGGTCAGCTCCTCCTTGAAGTAGTGCAGGCCGAAGCCGTTGTGGATGCATTGATTCAGGATGCCGCCCAGCTCCCGGTCCCGCTCCACGATGAGGATGCGCCGCAGTCCGCCCTCCCAGGCGGCGCAGGCGGCGGCCAGTCCGGCGGGGCCTCCGCCGATGACGATCAGATCATACATGTGCTTCGCCTCCCTTGGTCTCTCCGGTCAGCAGCCAGGTGCCCGCCCGATCCTGGACGATCTCGTCCGGGCGTACCCCCAGCTCCCGGGAGAGCAGCTCCACCACCCGGGGGGCGCAGAAGCCGCCCTGACAGCGGCCCATGCCCGCGTTGACCCGGCGCTTGACGCCGTCCACGCTGACGGGGGGAATGGGGGTGCGCAGGCACTCCAGAATTTCGCCCTCGGTGACGGTCTCGCAGCGGCAGATCACCCGGCCAAAGCTGTTCTCCCGCTCCACCAGGGCGGCCCGCGCCTCGGGGGGAAGCTCCTTGAAGCGGGTGCGGTGGCGGCGGCAGACGAAGTCGGGCTTTTCCTCCAGGGCCAGACCGGCCTTGCCCAGCAGCTCCACCAGATACTCCCCGATGGCGGGGGCGGCGGTCAGGCCGGGGGAACAGATGCCGGCGGCGTCGAAGAAGCCGGGGGCGTCGGGGGCCTCCTCCAGGATAAAGTCGTCCCGCTCCGTGTGGGCGCGCACCCCGGCGAAGTTGCGGATGTTCTGGCCGAAGGCGATGGTGGGGACGGACTGCTGCGCCCGCTCCCGGACGAAGGCCAGGCCCTCGGCGGTGGTGGCGGTGTCCTCCCCGGTGACGTCGGCGGCGTCCGGGCCGACGATCAGGTTACCGTGGACGGTGGGGGACACCAGCACCCCCTTGCCCACGCGGGTGGGACATTGGAAGATGACGTGGTTCACCCGGGTGCCCTCCGCCTTGTCCAGCAGGAAATACTGCCCCCGGCTGGGGCGGACGGTGTAGGCGTGGGGGGCGGCCAGGTCGTGCACCGCGTCGCAGAAGACTCCGGCGGCGTTGATGACGAACCGGGCCTCGAAGTCGCCCCGGTTCGTCTGGATGTGCCAGCCGCCGTCACCCCGCGTCAGGCCGGTGACGGCGGTGCTGCGGTGCAGCTGCGCGCCGTTGACCACGGCGGTCTCCGCCAGGGCCAGACAGAGCTCCCAGGGGGAACAGATGGCGGCGGTGGGGGCGAGAAGGGCGGCGACCACCCGGTCGGACAGGTTGGGCTCCAGCGCCCGGGCCTCCGCCCCGGAGAGCAGCCGCAGCTCCGGCACGCCATTGGCCTCCCCCCGGCGGAGCAGCTCCGCCAGCGTTTCCCGCTCCTCCTCGGAGAAGGCCAGCACCAGGGAGCCGCACTGCCGGTAGGGCACGTCCAGTTCGGCGCACAGCCGCTTCGCCAGCGCCGCGCCCCGGACGTTGAGCCGGGCCATCAGGGTGCCGGGGCGGGGATCATAGCCCGCGTGGAGAATGGCGGAGTTGGCCTTGGTGGTGCC
>JAFVAS010000272.1 GCA_017480395.1 Oscillospiraceae bacterium
CCTTCCCCGTCGGTCATGGACGGGGCGGCAAAGGCGACGGGTGCTGTATTCGGCCCCACCACCTCGATCTCGTCCCCGGCGGAGAACTTGTTGCGCAGGGAGCAGGTCGCAAGGCCGGAGGAGTCGCAGTCCTCCACGATGGCACAGACCTGCAAGTCCCGGATATAGCGGGCGTCGGCGGTGAACTGGCCCGGCTGACCGAACCAGAAGCCGGTGGAGTAGTGCCGGTGTGACACCTTCTCCACCTCCTCCCGCCACATTTGCTCCAGGGGGCGGCCTGCAAAGGCGGCGTCGATGGCGTGGCGGTAGGCCCCGGTGACGATGGCGGCATAATAGGCGGACTTGGCCCGGCCCTCGATCTTGAAGGAGTTGAGGCCGACGTCCATCAGCTCCCCCACATGGTCGATCATGCACATGTCCCGGGAGTTCATGATATAGGAGCCGCTCTCATCCTCGAAGACGGGGAAATACTCCCCGGGCCGCTTCTCCTCCATCAGGGCGTACTGATAGCGGCAGGGCTGGGCGCAGGCACCCCGGCTGGCGTCCCGCCCGGTCATATAGTTGCTGAGCAGGCATCGCCCGGAGTAGCTGACACACATGGCCCCGTGGACAAAGGCCTCGATCTCCAGCGCCTGGGGGGTGTTGGCGCGGATGTCGGCCACCTCCGAAAGGGACAGCTCCCGGGCCAGAATGACCCGCTTTGCCCCCAGGTCATACCAGGCTCCGGCGGTCACGGCGTTGGAGACGCTGGCCTGGGTGGAGATGTGCTTTTCCAGCCCGGGGGCATACTTCTGGGCCAGGCGGAACGCCCCCAGATCCGCCACGATGACGGCGTCCACCCCGGCGTCCTGAAGGGTCTCCAGCCAGGCGGGCAGCTCGCGCATCTCCCCGCCCCGGGGCATGGTGTTGATGGTGACATGGCTGCGCACCCCGGCCTCCCGGCACAGGCGGGCGGCGTCATAGATGCTCTTCTCGTCAAAGTTGCCCGCGAAAGCCCGCATACCGAAGGTGGTTCCGGCCAGATAGACCGCGTCCGCCCCGTAGGCGATGGCCATTCTGAGCCGCTCCATGTCCCCGGCGGGGGCCAGCAGCTCCGGCTTAGTCCTCGTCGTCATAGTCGCCAAAATCGTCGAGGATGTCCTCGATATACTCGTCCTCATCGTCCACCACGATGGGCACGCCGGTCTGGGCGTCCCGGAACTCCAGGAAGGCGTCGTAATCCTGGAAGAAATGGGTGACCTGGTCGTCACCCAGGATGAAGTAGAAGTAGTCGGTGTTGGTGGGGTTCACCGCCGCCTGGAGGGCGGTCAGGCCGGGGGAGCAGATGGGCCCGGCGGGCAGTCCCTTGTAGAGATAGGTGTTATAGGGGCTGTCGATGGCCAGATCCTCCTGGGACAGCCGATCCTTCCGCTCGGAGAGCAGATACTGGACGGTGGAGTCCATCTGCAGATAGCCGTTGGTGCCGCTGCTGCTGTGGGTCAGGCGGTTGAAGATGACGGAGGAGATGTCCCGCTGGTCGATGCCGTCGGTCTCCTTCTCGATGATGGAGGCGATGATGACCAGATCGCGGATGGAGTACCCGTCAGAGATGGCCTGGCTCAGCTTGATCTGGTCGATCTTCTTCGCGTTGAGCAGGTTGTTGTTGAAGGTGCGCAGCATCACGCCCAGGGCCGACGCGGCGTCGTCCACATAGAAGTTATAGGTATCCGGGAACAGGAAGCCCTCCAGCCGCTTGGGATCGCCCAGGGTGCTCTTGTCCAGGAAGTCATAGTCGTAGTCGTAGTTGGCGGCGGCATCCTCCAGCTCCTCCCTGGACGCCACCCCCTGCTCCACCAGCAGGTCGATGATCTGCTCCAGGGTGTAGCCCTCGGGAATCATGACGTCCACGGTGGGCCGGGGCTTCGCCTTGGGGGCCATATTGCGCAGCAGGGCGCTGTAATCCATGTCGGTGTTCAGCTCGTAGCTGCCGGGGGCCAGCTTGGTGTCCTTGTGGGTGAAGGTGGCAAATAGCTTGAAGAGCCAGGGGTATTCGATCAGGCCGTTGTCGTAGAGCTCACTCGACACCACCTCCATGTCCGCCCGGGAGACGGTATTCTCCTCCCCGTCGTCGTTCACGGTGGTCTCGGTGGTGAAGATGGTCTCGTCCAGCTCGATGACGGCGGTGGCCGGCTCCTTATTCAGGGCCAGCAGGTCGTTGGCCCAGCCCCATCCGGCCTTGGCCAGGAAGTAGCCCGCCAGAACGATGAGCAGCAGCCAGATCAGAATGAAGAGCAGCTTGCGCAGGATGCGCAGACCGAGGGGCAGCTTCTTCTTGGGCTTGCGCTTCTTTCCCTTTTTCCCTGTCTGCGCCACGTCATCCTCACTCCCGCTCTGTCCGTCCAGGTCGGAGCCCCGGTGGCCCACCGGCGTGTAGCGCCCGGTGTCACCGGCGCTGTCCGGGGTGTCCTCCTCATCCGGGCTGATATGGTCAAAATCCACCGTACTGGTGTAATCCTCGATGTTGAAGTCGTCCAGGTCGTCAAAGCCGTTGGGACGTCTGGAAGCCATGGCGGTTCCCTCCTGTCGTGTCGATGTCGTTGGGTTTCAGGCGGTTTCAGCCGTGATAGTGCACGGCCTCCCGCACCCGGTCGGCGGTGGCGTCGTCGGTCAGGGCGGCCAGCATGGACAGTCCCAGATCAAAGGCGGAGCCTGCGGCCTCGCCGGTGAGCAATTTTTCTCCGTGTTCTCCGTGTCCTCCGCGCACCACCCGGTGTCCCGGCCGGGGAATAGCGGGGGCCAGCAGATCCTCCATGCCGGGGTAGCACACCGCCTCCGCCCCGTCGATGAGGCCGAGCCGGGAGAGCACCGTGGGCGCGGCGCAGATGGCGGCGAGCCACTTGTCCGCCCCCTTCGCCTCCCGCAGGAACTGGCAGGCGCTCTCGCTGGCGAGCAGGTTGTCAACCCCCTTCAGGCCGCCGGGCAGAAAGACCATGTCCACCTCGTCCAGCGCCACCGCGCTGAGGCGGCAGTCGGCCTGGACGGTGATGCCGTGGCTGCCCTCCACCTGGAGGCCATAGACCCCGGCCAGGGTGACGGTCACTCCGCCCCGGCGGAGCAGGTCGATGGGGACAATGGCCTCGGTCTCCTCAAAGCCGGGGGCCAGTAAAACGCAGACGTTCATAGCATTCTCCTTATATGTCACAATTCCAGCAGCGGGGCGACGCGGCTCCAGATCTCGTCGTGGATGGCCTCGATGCTCCGCATTGCGCCATCCCGGACGCACTCCACCCGCTCCCAGCCCAGGGCGTCGGCAGCCTGACCGGCGGTCTCCCGGCAGAGGCGGAGGTAGTCGGTGTCCTGCTCGTGGATGTCGGCGTGGGTGTTCGTGGCGCTCTCCCGGGCCCGGAGCATCCGCACCGTGGCGTCGGTGGGCACGTCCAGATAGAGCACCAGGTCGGGCCTGGGGAGGCCCAGCTTGTCAAACTCAAAGTCATAGAGCCAGCGGAAAAAGTCCTCCCGCTCCTCCGGCTCCACCTTGGACGCCTGATGCACCGCGTTGGAGGTGGTGTACCGGTCGGCCAGCACCAGACCGCCCCCCTCGTACCACTCGCCCCAGACCTTTTTGTAGGAGGCGTAGCGGTCCACGGCGTAGAAGGCGGAGGCGGCGTAGCCGTTCACGTCGCTGGGGCGGCTGCCGAACTGGCCCCCCAGATACATGCGGATCAGCGCGGAGGATTCCTCCTGATACTGGGGAAACACCAGGCGCTGAAAGGGGATGCCCCGCTCCTCCAGGCGGCGGCACAGGGCGGCAAACTGGGTGGACTTGCCGGAGCCGTCGGTGCCCTCCAGCACGATGAGCGTTCCTGACATGGCGGTTTCCTCCCTTCCATTGCGGCAAAAGCAATATCACTCCATTGTCATACAGCATGATCTTACCACACATTTGCCGTAAAGTCCACCATCTTCCCCCGCTGGGAAGGAAAGGTTAGAAAAAATTAAAGAATTGTTCGTTCCTTTTGGCGGAAACTGTGCTATGATAGGGCTACCTTTATCTCATATATTTTTATCACTCGGAGGTTCCGATGGATCTTTCCTTTTTCAAAGATAATCTGGAGGCGCTGGCCCAGCAGGTGGACTCCCCCGCCCTGGCCATGGCCGCCCTCATCGCGCGATATGTCCTGCCGGTGCTGTGCATCTGGCTGGTGGTTCGCTGCGGCGTCAGCCTGCTCCGGGGCCGCATTGAGCGGGAGGCCTGGGGACGGCTCACCCTGCCCAACGGCGACTACGGCGTCTTCCACCACTGGGAGAACATCGTCGGCCGATCCCGCAGCAGCGACGTGGTGCTCCAATCCCCCACCGTCTCCCGCTCCCACGCCGCCTTCCTCCGGGATGAGCGGGGCAACTGGAGCGTTCAGGCCCTGAGCACCAAAAACGAGGTCAGCGTCAACGGCGTGGAGGTCCCCCTCCAGCAGGCCGCCCCGGTGAAGCACGGGGATGTGGTCAGCATGGGGGGCGTGGAGGTCACCTTCACCG
>JAFVAS010000273.1 GCA_017480395.1 Oscillospiraceae bacterium
AAATATTTGTCGAACCGGAACCGAGGTGACTGATCGATATGAACTCCCATCATCCGCCCATGTCGGAGGAGATGATGCTCTTCCACGATGTCTACCGCGCCCACCGCAATGCGGTCACCGCCAACCTGACTGCGCTGGGGCTCCAGGATGTGGGCCAGCCGAAGGTGATGATGGTGCTCTCCAAGGTCAATGAGGAGGGTGTCAACCAGCGGGCACTGGCCGAGGCGGTGCACGTCTCCCCCTCCACCCTGTCCGCCAGCCTGAAGAGCCTGGAGGCCAACGGCTATATCACCCGCCACGCCGATGCCAGCGACGGCCGGGCCAAGCGCATCTGCATCACCCAGAAGGGCCGCGACTCGGTGGAGCGGGTGGGCGCCGCCTTCCAGCGCGTGGATGAGCAGCTCTATGCCGGGTTCTCCCCCGACGAGGTGGAGCACATTAAAGACGCCTATCGCCGGATGCTGCGCAACCTCTACGCCATCGGCGGTACGCCCTGCCCCCACGCGGAGCTGTGATTTCCCCCTCAAACCCTTTGGAAAGGAAGTAATGCAATGATAAGACGTATTTTTTCATACGCCCGGCAGTATCGCAGGCAGGTGATCCTGGCCCCGATCAGCGTCATTCTGGAGACCTCCGGCGAGCTGGTCCTCCCCCTGCTGATGGCCGCGATCATCGACCGGGGCATCCTGGCCGGAAACCTGAGCGTGGTCATCCGGATGGGCGTATATATGCTGCTGCTGGCGGTGTTCTCCGTCATCACCGGCGCCGGCGGCGCCAAGTTCGGCGCGGAGGCCGCCATCGGCCTGGGCGCCAACCTGCGTCAGCATGAGTTTGAGCAGATCAGCAAATTCTCCTTTGCCGACATCGACCGGTTCTCCTCCGCGTCCCTCATCACCCGGCTGACCAACGACATCACCAACATCCAGAACTTTGTTATGATGTGTATCCGCATGGTGTTCCGCACCCTGACCCAGGTCATCGTGGCCCTGGTGGTGGTCTTTGTGCTGGAGTGGCGCATGGGCATCATCATGGTCATCGCCATGCCTATCCTGGCCGCCCTGGTGGGCTTCATCATGGTCAAGTGCCACAAGCTCTTTGAGCGGATGCAGCAAAAGATCGACGAGCTCAACGAGAAGATCCAGGAGGATCTGGTGGGCATCCGGGTGGTCAAGGCCTATGTGCGGGAGAACCACGAGGAGGAGAAGTTCCAGGTGGCCAACAACGCCTTCACCAAGGCGGGCCTGGCCGCGGTGCTGCGCATCATCGCCCTGAACCCGGTGATGATGACCGGCATGACCATCGTCAACGCCCTGGTGCTCTACTTCGGCGGACACATGGTGCTCTCCGGCGCGATGGAGGTGGGCACCCTCTCCAGCGTCCTGACCTATATCTTCAACATCCTGATCTCCGTGATGATGCTGGCCATGGCCCTGCTGCAGTATGTCCGGGCCAGCGCCTGCGCCCGCCGCGTCTTTGAGGTCATCGACACCGAGCCCGCCATCGAGGACGGCACCGTCGCCGACCTGCCCGCCCCCCGGGGCCGGGTGGAGTTCCGCAATGTGGCCTTCAAGTACAATGCCACCGGCTCCGGCGACGACGTGCTCACCGACGTCAGCTTCGTCGCCCAGCCCGGCCAGATGGTGGCCATCGTGGGCGGCACCGGCGTGGGCAAGTCCAGCCTGGTCAACCTGATCCCCCGCTTCTACGACGTCACCGGCGGCAGCGTGCTGCTGGACGGCATGGACGTGCGGGACTATCCGCTGGAGCAGCTGCGCGCGCGCATCGGCATGGTGCTGCAGAGCAATATCCTCTTCTCCGGCACCATCCGGGAGAACCTGCTCTGGGGCGACCCCAACGCCACCGAGGAGCAGATGAACCAGGCCGCCAAGGAAGCCCAGGCCTACGACTTTATCATGAGCTTCCCCAACGGCTTTGACACCCACCTGGAGCAGGGCGGCGTCAACGTCTCCGGCGGGCAGAAGCAGCGCCTGTGTATCGCCCGGGCCATGCTCCGCAAGCCGGCGGTGCTCATTCTGGATGACTCCACCTCCGCCGTGGACTCCGCCACCGAGGCCCTGATCCGCCAGTCCTTCCGCGACAACCTGAAGGACACCACCGTCATTCTGATCGCCCAGCGGATCAGCTCCGTGGAGCATGCGGATCAGATCCTGGTGCTGGATGACGGCACCATCGCCGGACACGGCACCCATGCGGAGCTGATGGCGAACAACGCGATCTATCAGGAGATCTACTGGTCTCAGCAGGAAGGGGTGCAGCAGTAATGGCAGAAACCAAAACCAAGTACAACGGCTCCACCGAGCAGCCCAAGGGCGGCGGCCCCGGCGGCCCCCGGGGCGGCTTCTCCAAGCCCAAGAACCTCCGGGCCACCCTGCTGCGCATGTTCGGCTATCTGGCCCGCCGCCCCGTCATGCTGGTGGCCGCGCTGATCAGCGTGGTGGTGTCCAGCATTGCGGGCGTGGCCGGAACCTACGCCCTGCGCCCCATCATCAACGACCTGACCGACGCCGTGACGGCGGGGCAGTCGGTGCTGCCCAGCCTGGTGCCCGGCATCGCGCGGCTGGTGGGGGTCTATATGCTCATGGCCCTGTGCACCTATGTCCAGTCCAACCTGATGGCCCAGCTGGCCCAGAAGGGCTGCAACCAGATGCGCAAGGATCTGTTCAACAAGCTCCAGGAGCTGCCCCTGAACTACTTTGACCGCCACACCCACGGCGAGCTGATGAGCCGCTTCACCAACGACTCCGACAACGTCCAGATGGCCCTGGAGCAGAGCATGGTGCAGCTTTTGAGCTCCGCCATCACCTTTGTCTCCACCGTGGTGATGATGATCTATCTGAACGCGCTGCTGTTCCTGGTGACGGTGGTGCTGCTGGCCGTCATCATCTTCCTGTTCAAGAAGCTGGGCGGCATCAGCCGTCAGTATTACCGCAAGCAGCAGTCCGCCCTGGGCGAGGTCAACGGCTGCATCCAGGAGAACATCGAGGGCCTGAAGGTGGTCAAGGCCTTCACCCACGAGGAGGCCATGCGCACCGAGTTCCGGGAGCTCAATGAGAACTACCGCTCCGCCGCCACCACCGCCACCGTCTACTCCAGCATCATCATGCCCATCAACGCCCAGCTCACCAACGTGGGCTACGCCATCACCGCCGCCATCGGCGGTGCCCTGGCCATCTTCGCCGGGTTCGACGTGGGCGGCCTGGTGTCCTTCCTCACCTACTCCCGTCAGATCTCCCAGCCCGACAGCCAGATCTCCATGCAGATGACCACCATGCTCTCCGCCATGGCCGGTGCCGAGCGCATCTTTGAGGTCATGGACGCCGAGCCGGAGGTGGACGACGGCAAGGTCACCCTGGTGCAGGCCCATTGGGAGGGCGACGCCCTCCTGGAGGGCAAGGAGCCCGAGGGACAGCGCCAGCACTGGGCCTGGAAGGTGCCTGACGAGAGCGCCGAGGGCGGCTTCCGCCTGGTGGATCTCCGGGGCGACGTGCGCTTCCACGACGTGTGCTTCGGCTATGTGCCGGAGAAGGAGGTGCTCCACCACATCGACGTCTATGCCAAGCCGGGCCAGAAGATCGCCTTTGTCGGCTCCACCGGCGCGGGCAAGACCACCATCACCAACCTCATCAACCGGTTCTACGAGATCCAGTCCGGCCAGATCACCTATGACGGCATCGACGTGCGGGACATCCAGAAGGACTCCCTGCGCCACTCCCTGGGCGCAGTGCTCCAGGACACCCACCTGTTTACCGGCACCGTGATGGACAACATCCGCTACGGCCGGCTGGACGCCACCGACGAGGAGTGCATCGCCGCCGCCAAGGCGGCCAACGCCCACAGCTTTATCCGCCGCCTGCCCAACGGCTACCAGACCATGGTCACCGGGGACGGCGCCAACCTCTACCAGGGACAGCGGCAGCTGCTGGCCATCGCCCGGGCGGCCGTGGCCGATCCCCCGGTGCTGGTGCTGGACGAGGCGACCTCCTCCATCGACACCCGTACCGAGGCCCTGATCAGCCGGGGCATGGACACCCTGATGTCCAACCGCACCGTGTTTGTCATCGCCCACCGGCTCTCCACCGTCCGCAACTCCAACGCCATCGCCGTCATCGAGGGCGGCGAGATCATGGAGAAGGGCAGCCACCAGGAGCTGCTGGATCTCAAGGGCAGATACTATCAGCTCTACACCGGACAGTTCCAGCTGACCTGAGAAGACAGACAGAACCCGGCCCTGCGGCATACGCCGCGGGGCCGGGCTTTTGCCGCCCGCTGTCCCCCGCAGATGGAAACCAAAAGCCCCCATCGGAACGATGTTCCGATGGGGGCTTGCCTGTCTGGATCGGACTCAGGCGTCCTTGGTCTCGCCGCAGTCGGGGCACTGGTAGCCGGTGACAACCTCCTCGTCATAGGCCGCCTGGACGACGTTGGGCTCCACATGGGTGACGGCGTCGTGGTGGGCGCCGGGGATCGTCGTGATGACATCTGCCGGGGAGGTCAGCGCATCATCCGCCTCGGACTAGCTGCCGTACACCACGCCGTTCACCTCGTAGGTGGCGGGCTCGTCATAGGCCTCCTGATCCACGACGGTGACCTCCTCGATCACGGCGTCATGGTGGACGGTGCTGGTGATGGGCACCCAGTTGTGCTCGTGCTGGGCGGGCTGCTCCGGCTGGGCGGGCTGCTGCTGGGCGGGCTGCTCCTGCGTGGGCTGCTCCTGGGTGGGCTGCTCCTGGGTGGGCTGCTGCTCCGCCGCCTTCACGGTGACGGTGACGGTGGTGGTGCCCTCCAGATACTTCTGGCTGGAGGGGCACTTGACGGTGATGGTGGCGGTGCCTGCGGCCACGGCGGTCAGGTTGCCGCTCTCATCCACCTTGACCACGCCGCTGTCGCTGGAGGAATAGGTGGGGGTGGTCTGGTCGCCCTTGAGGGTGATTTTGCCGGTGCCGCCCACGGTCAGCTCCGGCGCGGTGGCGGAGAGGTTCTGGGCCAGGGGCTCCACGCTGGTGCGGCCGCCGTAGACCACCACATGGGTGCCGATGGAGACGTTGTTATAGATGGTCTTGGCCTGGCTCTTGGTGACGTTGACGCAGCCCTTGCTGCCATTGTAGAGGTAGATGTCGCCGCCGAAGCTGCTGCGCCACGCCGCGTCGTGGATGCCGCAGCCGCCGGAGAAGGGCATGAAGTACCAGACGTGGGAGTTATAGCGGGTGCCGTCGGCGTTGAAGCCCCGCAGATAGCGGTCATAGTCCTTGGAGAAGATGGTGAAGCAGCCGGTGGGGGTCAGGGTGCCGTTGGCGACACAGCCGGTGACCACCGCGCAGGAGACCACACACTCCCCGTTGTGATAGCACCACAGGTGCTGGTTGGTCAGATCCAGCTCCACATAGTTGCCGCCCCAGAAGCCCTTGCTGTCGTCGTCGGCGGTGGCGTAGGGGGCCTCCCGGGTGCCGGAGACCTTGTCGGTCAGGCAGGACAGCATGTCGGCGTACAGCGCCTGGTCGTCCACGCTCTGGCCGGCGGAGGTGACGTTGATGTTGATGGTGGAGCCGCCGGTGGTCTTGAAGGGGGTGGTGGAGCTCTCGCCCCGGTAGGTGTCCGCCAGGGCGTTGACATAGCTGCCCAAGGCCTCCTCATCCACCTCGACGCTCAGGCCGTCCAGCCCCACCATGTACAGGCCGCCCAGAACCTCCCGGGACAGGGTCTCGGTGCGGGTCTCCGCACCCTTGGGGGTGAAGGTATAGCTCAGGTCGATGCTCAGGTACTCATTGGCATCCTGCAGGGCGTCCTCCAGCGCCGGGTCGTCGGCGCGGCGGGCGGCGGTCTCCGCATAGTCCTCCGGCTCCAGCTTCAGCTCGGTCTGGAGGGCGTGGACGGCCTCGTCCGCCCGGGCCAGCACGGCGGCGGCGTTGACATACTGGGCATAGGTGTCCGGGAGGATGACGAAGGAGTTGGTGCTCGGGTCAAAGGCCAGCTCCGCGTCCTGGGCGGCGTAGGGGTCGGGAATCTCCACGATCTCGTCGGGGAGGGCGTCCTCCTCATCCTCGGCGGTCAGCTCCTCGGGCTCAGCGCCCTCCTCGGCCTCCAGGGCCAGCTGCTCTGCCCGGGCCTGGGCGATCTTGGCCTCGGACTCCTCCTTCAGCTGGGTGTTCAGCGCCTCCAGCTTGGTCTGCAGGGCGGAGAGATCGACGGTATAGAGGCCGTCGATGGTGTAGTCCAGCTGGGTGATGTGGGCGGCCTGCTCCTCCAGCAGATCCGCCACGGCCTTCTGCTCGACATTCACCTGGAGGCCCAGGTCAGCGGCGGTCAGCTTCAGCGGGGCGTTGTCCCCCAGCTTGAGCGAGAGGGTGTAGTGCTCCGCCTGCTCCTGCAGGTAGGTCAGCGCCTCCTCTGCGGTGAGCAGGGAGACGTCCTGTCCGTTGATGGTGGTGCCGGCGAGGAAGGTGTCCTGCTGCGCGGGGGAGAAGGTCTCCTCGCTGGTCTTGCCGCAGCCGGTCAGCACCGCCAGCATGCACAGCGCCAGCGCCACCGCCAGACATAAGATCCGAAATTTTTTCATACTGTTCAACCTCCGATGTCAATTGAGATTGACATAATAAATACTGCACCCTATATCCTACCACACCGTGGGAGGTTTTCAAGGGGATTTCGGGAATTTAATGAAATTTAACCTTTGTTCCCGTTTTGTTGCCGAACCAGCCGCCGTTTTTTGCCGTCGGGAGTGACGACGTAGGTGTTGTCCAGCTGATTCCGCAGCCCGGCGCGGAAGTCGGCCAGGTAGTCCTGCCGCAGCTGCTCCCGCTCGGCCTGCTCCTCCGGGGTGAGGGTGCCCGCCTTGGCCTTGGCCGCCAGGGCGTTGATGCGCGCGAGGCGCTCCTCCTGTGTCATACGATCGGCTCCTTTTTTCGCTTTTTCGAGAACTATAAATAGCGCTCCAGGGTGACGTTGAT
>JAFVAS010000274.1 GCA_017480395.1 Oscillospiraceae bacterium
AAAAGCGATAACCGCTGTTCACATCCCCCGCGGCATACCCCGCCAGAAAGAGCTGGTCATCCGCGCCGATGGTGCCCGCGTCGCAGTTGGTGACGTCCACCAGATAGTTCTGCCCGTCCTCCATGGTGACGATATTCCACATGTGGTTGCCCGCCCCCGTTCCGGCGTTCATTGTGCCGGTCACGGTGCAGCAGGAGATGCCGCCGTCAAACCGCGTCAGGTCGCAGAGGTATTGAAACGCCTTGGCATAGCCCTCGCACACCACGCTGGTGGACGCGTCCCCGTCAAACACCCAGATCAGCTGCCAGGGGTTGCCATAGTCCTGGCTGCCATTGGCCGCCGCGTGGTTGTAGGCGACCAGGTCGCAGATCTCCCGGCGGTAGCCCACCAGCTTCTCATAGTCGGAGGCGGCGGCATACTGCGCGACGATCCGCTGCGCCCGGGCCACGGCGGTTTGCACCGACTGTCCCAGGCCGGTATCCACCGTGTAGCTCCCGGCGGAATACTCCTGCGCCACGGGGAAATAAAAGGTGATGCTGCCCACAAGGCCGATGCGGTACTCCGCCCGCTGGCGATCATAGGAGGAGGAGATGCTCACCCCGGAGGCCCGGGTGCTCACCGTCTTGTCATACCAATAGAGCGCATAGGGATTGTCCGCCAAAAGCGTCTGCAGGATCAGATGCAGGTCAAAGGCCGCCTTCTCTGTGGCCGCAGCCAGGGCAGATTCCGTAAACTGACCATCCACCACGATGGCATCCACGCCCAGCTCCTCCGCGTTCCAGGAGGTCTGCTCCAGCCCCAGCTCCTCCACCGGGAACTCAAACACCGTGGAGGCCCGGGTTCCGGCGGCCACCTGGGCGATGCACTCGCTCAGCCTGGCGTAGAGGGCGGCATCCAGCCCGGAGAGCCTGCTCCCGGCACTCCGCGCGGCCATCCTGCGCCCGCCGGACGCGCCGCCGGGGTACAGCTGCTTTTCCACATAGCCGGAGAACAGCGTCTCTGAATCGCCGGTGTCCAGATCCGTGGGGGCGACGCTCTGCTCCCGGGTGACCAGGTCGATTGTTTCCGCCGCCTCGTCCGCGGCCCAGGCGGCTCCGGGCAGGGCGGTCAGCAGCAGCCCCAGCACCAGACCCAGCGCCAGCCATCGTTTCATCACTTGCAGCATTTCAGATCCTCCTTTGCGGATTTGATATATGCGTTCCGTAAGCTCGCCGTGTATAATGGGATTATAGCACAGAACCACATTGGCGCACAACGGAAAATCGCAATTTCGCCGCCTTTTCTACGCTCCATATTATTCCAATTTTCAGGAATGCACGGAGGGTGGCGCACAAAAACATGCGGCCCGCCGTTCGGCGGGCCGCATTGTGTCGGGTCATTTACCAGAGCCCCAGCTGCTCCGCCTCCCTGCGCAGCTGGGCGCGGAAGTCGGGGTGGGCGATGGCGATCAGGTTCTCCGCCCGCTGGCGGACGGTGCGCCCGCTCAGGGGGGCAATGCCGTACTCGCTGACCACAAAATCCACGGTGTTGCGGCTCAGGGTGGTGACGCTGCCCAGGGCGTGCTGACTGACGATGGAGGAGATGGTGTTGTTCTTCTTGGTGGCCTTGACGCAGATGATGCTCCGTCCGCCGTCGGAGAAGCTGGCCCCCTCGGCGAAGTCGGCCTGGCCGCCGGTGCCGGAGTACTGGCGGGAGCCGATGCTCTCGGAACAGATCTGACCCGTCAGATCCACCGCCAGGGCGGAGTTGATGGAGTCAAAGTAATTGTTCCGGCCGATGACCCGGGGGTCATTGACATAAGAGCCGGAGTAGAACTCTATGCCGGGGTTATGATCCACCAGATTATAGAGCTCCCGATCCCCCAGGGCAAAGGTGCAGATGCACCGCCCGCGGTGGAAGTTCTTCTTCGCGTTGGTCAGCACATCGGCGTTGACCAGATCGACGATGGAGTTGGTCAGCATCTCGGTGTGCAGGCCCAGGTCGTGCTTATCCATCAGGGACTGGGCCACGGCGTCGGGGATGCCGCCGATGCCCAGCTGGATGCAGTCGCCGTCCCGCACCAGGGTGGCCACATGGGCGCCGATCAGCTTGTCGGTCTCGCTGGGCTCCACCCGGGGCTGGATGGGCAGCGGAGACTCCGCCTCCACGATCATGTCCACGTCCCGGATGTGGATGGCGGTGTCGCCGTGGGTGTAGGGCAGGTTGGGATTCACCTGCACCACCACCCGCTTGGCCGCGTCGAAGAAGGTGCGCTCATGGGCCAGGCAGAGGGGGATGCGGAAATAGCCGTGCTTGTCCATCGGCGTCACCGCGCAGATGAACAGATCCGGCGTGCCGTTGAACTTCAGCCAGCGGCGACCGCCGTCGTGCATGTGGCCGGGAATGTAGTTGATGGCCTTGGCCTCCAGCGCCTTGCGGGTGTCCGCCATCAGGAAGGCCACGTCGATGTCGAAGGTGTCCCGGTAGATCGGGTTGGACATAAACTCGTGCCGGAAGCAGCACATGGGGCCGTAGACCTTGACGTGCTCCACCCTGCCCCGCAGCTCGTGCAACCGCCCGAGGATCGCCCCGGGATCGTTGGCGGCCTGGGAGGCCGTCAGCACGTCGCCGGAGCGGATGGTGGAGAGCACGTCGTCCACCGTGCACAGCTTGCTCTTGTATTGCGCCTGATAATCGCTCATATTCATTTCCTCCGTGGGGTGTTTTATCATTTCCGTTTGATTATAACACAAGCGTCCGGCCCAGGGAAGTATTTGGGGCAATATCAAACACAAGCATTCAAAAATGGAATAAGCCAATCATTGTGTTATTCCGTTTTTCATATAACAGATCAGGGGCCGCTGCCCCATGGCAGCGGCCCCTGTGCACAGGAAAAGATCAGTCCACGGTCAGCCGGATCAGGCCGGCGTAGGTGCCGGGCCTGACCGCCACGGCGACGCCGTCCACGGTCATGGTCAGGGTCTTGCCCGCGGGGGCGGCGACCTCGGCACCCTCGGCAATGGTGAGGGCGGTCAGATAGCTCTCCCCGGTGACCTCCCAGCGGGAGGCGGCGTCCAGCGTGACCACCACGCCGTTGTTGACGGGCTCTGCGGCGGTCTGGGTGACGTTGGAGAGCTCGTCCCGGTTGGCCTGGGTGATGAGGCCCAGCCCCTCCCGGTAGGCCTGGCTGGCGGAGGAGATCACGCCGACAACGGTGCTCCCCTCCAGGGTGACGCCCAGGTTGAAGGCCCCCCGCAGGTCATTGCCGTTGTGGCGCATCTGGGCGGGGGAGGGCATCCCCTCCGGCGCGGGAGGGATGATGCCCAGCACCCGGTCGTGCAGCTTGCCCATGCCGCCCTTCATGCAGGTCTGGTGGGCCCGCAGGTTGGTGGTGGAGTTGAAGAAGTTGCCGGTGATGGTGCTCTCCCGCAGCACCAGGGTCACGTCCTCCGTGGCGGAGACCTTCGTCAGATCCCGCTCCGGATCCCGGACATCCCTGCGGCCGACGGGAATCTTGTAGTCCACCTGGTTCATGCCGCCCTCGTCGCAGTCCATCAGCTGGAGCACGGTGCCGTTGCCCGCCGTCATGCGGGAGCGCTCGATCTCCACCCGGGTGGAGGAGCCCTTCATGCAGATGCAGGACTTGCCGGTTTTAAAGGTGGAGTCGGCGATATGGAGGGTGGAGTTGTCGTCGCCGGAGACCAGCGCGCCAAAGCGGCGGCCGGTGATGGTGGAGCCGTTGATGACGTCAAAGCGGCCCTTGCCCCCAAAGCCCATCAGCAGGATGGGATAGCCAAAGACATCCACCCTGGAGTGGTCGAAGGTGATGTGGTTGTCGCCGATGCAGAAGGCGCCGTAGCCGTGCTGCCGGGGGCCGGAGAGGGAGAGGTCGGAGTCCTTGACGTACATGGTGACCGCATAGCCCCTGCTCTCCACGTCGGCGGGCCACTCGGGATCGCCGGGGCGCTCCCTCCCGTCGCCGCTGCCGTCGATGGACAGCAGGCCCCAGCCGTTGCTGTGCATGATGCAGTTCTCATAGCGCACGTCGGCGTTGTCGCTGAGCTGGGCCAGGCGGTTGTGGCCCCGGAAGCCGATCTGCCAGGAGAAATCCCCCACCCAGTCCTCGCCGTCGGGGGCGATGTTGATCATGCGGGAGTTCTTCACCGTCACCTTGGAGCGGCCTGCGGCCTCCACGGTGCAGCGGGTGACGCCGGAGTAGTGGAACTGGCAGTTGTCCACCACCACCTCGCTGTCATCCAGCGCGATGACGGCGGCACCCTTGCCCTGCCAGTCGTCATGGCCGTTGCCCTCCAGGTCAAAGCGGGAGTCCCGGATGGAGTAGACGCTGCCGCCCTCCACCACGACGCCGCAGAAGTCGTCCTCGACGGAGGCGACGTAGACCCCCTGCATGGCCTGGCCGGTCACGCTGCCCTCCTGCAGGATGGCGGGGACGGTCTGGCCCTCCACCACCTGGTTGTCGGAGATGACGGCGGCCTGCTGCAGCGGGACGTTGAACTCCGGGCCCAGGGGCTCGCCGTGGGAGAACATCTCCCCGAAATTCAGGTGCAGGCCCACCGGGGCCATGACATAGGGCTCGGTGACGGAGACCACCACGTCGCCGCAGTAGCGCCCCGGGGCGATGGTGCGGCCGCAGCCGTCCACCGTCAGCGTCAGAAACTTGCCCTCGGGGGCGATGAGCTGGGCGCCCGGCTGAATGATCAGCTCATAGAGATGGGTGGTCTCCTGCACCTGCCAGGGGGTGCAGGCCTCCACCGTTCTGCTTTTCAGCATGGGAAATCCTCCTTTAAATGCGTAAAATAAGGTTATTTTTTTGTTCACTTCCCTATTCTACCATTATTTTTGCCCGAAAATCAACGCGGCGGCGCGGGATTGGGAACAACCCTTTGCACCAAAACGGTAAGCGTTGGTTGTGGAACTGCGCCACCGGGCGAAAATCACGTTGAAAACCACCGGGAAATCTGCTATTATACAAGGCGAAGGAAGCGCCCTCCCCCGGAGGGCGCAGGACACAAGGCAAGAAATAAAAGGAGGAACATAAAATGGGCATGTTAGAGGGCAAGGTCGCCATCGTCACCGGCGGCAATTCCGGCATTGGCAAGGCCACCGTCGCGCTGTTCAAGAAGGAGGGGGCCATCGTCACCCTGGTCGCCCGCCGGGAGGCGGTCAACCAGGCCGTCGCAGAGGAGTACGGCGTGGACTACATCACCGGGGACGTCACCGATCCCGCCACCGCCACCAGGGTGGCCGACGCCGTCTATGCCAAGTACGGCAAGATCGACATCCTGGTCAACGACGCCGGGCAGCCCGACGGCACCAAGGCCGCCAAAAACTGCACCAACGAGTTCTGGAGCGCCCAGATCGACGTCAACCTGAACGCCGCGTTCTACATGTGCCGCGAGGTGCTGCGCTACATGGAGCCGGTGGGCGAGGGCGCCATCGTCAACGTCAGCTCCATCGGCGGCGTCTACCACTGCGCCGGCGCGGCCTACTCCGCCGCCAAGGCGGGCATGATCGGCCTGACCCACAACCTGGCCATCCAGTACTGCGGCACCGGCATCCGCTGCAACTGCGTCTGCCCCGGCGCCACCAAGACCCCGCTCTTCGACCCGGAGAACTTTGGCGAGCAGGACAAGGAGATGTCCCGCATCACCGCCAAGCACATCCGCCTGGGGCTGGATATGTGCTCCGCGGAGGATCAGGCCAACGCCATCCTCTTCTTCGCCTCCGACATGGGCAAGTCCGTCTCCGGCCAGTATCTGGTGGTGGACAAGGGCATGTGCATCTGATCCGGATCAAGCGCACAAACGCACAAGCGTACTAAAGCGGGAGGAAGCTGCCATGCGAGAGATCGACTATCCGCAAATTGAACATCTGGTTCGTCAGGCGGGCAAGATGATGCTTACCGCCCAGCTGACCGACGGTGCCGTCCACGAAAAGGAGGGCGGAGCCAACTTCTGCACCGACTACGATGTGGCCATCCAGAAGTTTCTGATCGACCACTTCCGGGCGCTGATCCCCGAGGCCACCTACTACGGCGAGGAGGAGACGGAGGGAGTGGAGCAGACCGACACCGGGGAGTATGTGTTCTACATCGACCCCATCGACGGCACCACCAACTTCATGCTGGGCTATCACCACAGCTGCGTCTCGGTGGGCCTGGCCCACCGAGGCAGAATCATCGCCGGGTTCGTCTACAACCCCTTCACCGACCAGATGTATGTCGGCATCCGGGGACAGGGCAGCACCCTGAACGGCCGTCCGCTGCACCTGGAGGACAAGTCCGTCGCCGAGGGCATCGTCGGGTTTGACTGCACCCGCTACAACGAGGGCACCGGCGAGCGCATCGACATCCTCTTCGAGGCGGTGAAGGCGCTCTATCGCCGCTCCCTGGCCACCCGGGAGGACGGCTCCGCCGCCCTGGGCCTGTGTCAGGTCGCCGCCGCGGCCAACGTGGTCTATATCCAAATGGTGCTCAAGCCCTATGACTACGCCGCCGCCTCCGTCATCGTGGAGGAGGCCGGGGGCATCATGACCCAGATGGACGGCTCCCCTGTCCCGCTGACGGGCACCTGCTCCATGATCTGCGGCACCAGAACCGCCTGGGCCGAGGCCAAGGAGATCGTCGATCAGGCCCGGAGAACCATCCAGGGGTAATCCCCACACAGAAGCTCACACAGAAAAAAGATATGCGCACACCCGGGATGGGTGTGCGCATGTTTTTTCCGTTCCGATGTGTTACTCCTCCGCCGGGGCCTCCGGCACCTCCGGATCCGCCTCGGGCAGCGCCGGGGCCTCCTCGTCGGTCATGTAGAGGAAGTCGCCCTTATAGCGCAGGGTCATGTTGTACTCCAGGGGCTGATCCTTGCCGGGCAGGTGCAGCAGGCCGCTGAACTGCACCTGCTTATAGCCGTGCAGCTCGTCCTGGACGAGGAAGGTGCACTTCTTATACTTCTTGAAAAAGTCCTTGAGCCTGAGCTTTTTCCCCTTGAACTTGCCGAAGCCGCCCTCCTTGCTGAGCAGAAAGATCTGGCAGTCGTCCAGATCCACCCGCTGGAGCAGCAGATAGCCCGCCACCAGGTCGTAGGGCTCCCGCATGACGGTCAGCCCGTCCTCCATCCAGATTTTCAGGTCGCCGTCCGCCAGCTTCAGCTTGGCGATGGTGCGGTCATGCAGGTCGTAGGGACGGGGCAGATACTCCAATACGGTCTCCTTCATCTCATGTTCCTCCTCATTATGCTCCGGTCAGGCCAGGTCATTCTTGATGCCCCGGGTGACCCGGTAGATGTCCTCCATGGTCTGGATCTGGCTGATCTCGCCCTTCCAATAGGCGGCGTAGGGCACGCCCTTGAGATACCAGGCGTAGTGCTTGCGCGCCTCCAGGCAGGCGATCTTCTCCCCCTTCTGC